>JAHZLQ010000059.1 GCA_022599775.1 Gammaproteobacteria bacterium | reverse complement strand
GAAGAGAAGTAAACAAAATCAGCATGTTGTGTAGCTTTGTGAAGCACCATAAATGTACGGAAAGTTGTACTGAGGGCGTTCGCAATGCGAAGGTCGGGAGTTCGATCCTCCTCCGCTCCACCAAAGAATCAAGGGCTTGCAGAGATGCAAGCCCTTTTGTTTTGGCCGGGCTAACACCGGGCTAACATTTTTCGGGGACAGCTTTCACGACCCGCTGGGCACGGACATCTGAGAGCGTGGAAGCCGCATTTGCGCACTGAGCTGACGTAAACGTTAGATCGAGCGCCGCCCTGGAGCCCGATTGGGATTCAGGTCCTTGATCCACTCCCGGAGGGTCTTCTCGGTCGGTGGCTTGCCCTCACAGGCGATCCGCTGCATCCAGTCGCTTCGGTACAGATCAGGGATGGTTGCCGTCGGATCCCGCTCCCACAGGATCTGAGCGACGACCCGGCAGCGTTGCTTGCGGGTATCCCGGGCCTGCCGTGTTCGTGATTGTTGTTCCTCAGGTTGTGGTATCAACCCCTGCGCTTGTTCGAATGCCGTCAAGGCGTCAGTCGACACGAAAGCGGAACTGCTGAACGCGGTACTCGCGATCTCCATCAGGTCCTGCCCGATGATCGTCGTGTCGGCGGCATCGAACTCGATCAGCCAGCCGGAAGGCGAGGCCCGTTCCTCGCTGCACAACTCGCGAAGTCGGTCCGGTGAGTCGTACCCATCGATGACGAACTCATAGACGCGTTCAATGTATGCCAGAGGCCAAGTCAACAAGCCATTGAGACGCAGTGTTCCGCCTGCAAGGACTCCACAATGTGCGGGTCCTTGCGTTGTGAACGGGTGCAGTAGTCGTTCCGAGGCGCTGCGTTGAACAAGCCGGGCCGGCCCCGTTAGCAGGAAGGCTTGCGGAAGCTGCCGGGTGAGCACGAACTGCTGAACATCCTGATGGTCAATACCCCATCGGTCCGCCAGCTGTTCAAACGTCCAGAAGTCCTTGGTCAGGTTCGGCATTTTGTGCCTCCCTGCGCCGGTCAAGCGCTGCGTGCTTTGGAATTCGCGACGCAAAACTGCTGCCAGCGAATGGCCTATCAATCAGTTTTTGCCGGATACCTAGGGTTACTACTTAAGTCGGATTAAGCTGCCGAATCGCGATCGCGCCGATGAACACTGCGTTTGGCGGCTCCGTTACCTGGAACCGGAGCACTCGCCAGTGTGTGGTCGAGCCATCGGCCGACACAAAGGCTTCGATCGACTCTACTGGCTCTGAACGCTTCAGCGCTGCGATCTCCGCCTCTTGCGCTAGCAGCGCGGTGTATGTTGGCAGGATCTCGAAACCCGTTCGCCACAGCATGTCGTCCGCCGAGCACCCCAGCAGCTTGCACAGTCGCTCGTTGACATAGCAGTACTCGCCGGCTGTGTTCTTGATCCAGGCGAGAATCGGAGATTGGTCGATCAAGCCGGCCAGTTGCTGCCCGAGATGTTCGAAATGGTTCACCGCGACATTGAGCTTCTGGTTTTCCGCGCGAAGGCGCTCCAACTCGTCCAATGGAGAGTGGGGGATGTGCGTCATGGCTCGTCCGCCTGCTGTGCTGACCGTCTGCTTCGATCCGCAATCTAGATGCCGATTCCGTATTGGGCAATCCCGCCCGTCTAAATTCCGCCCGTGTTTGCATTTCCTGCGTCGCTCTAACGTCAGGCAATGCCGCAGAAAACCACAAAATCCAAAGCGGAGAAGTCCGCAAACACGAAACGACGCAAAGACAAGCCGCCTGCGCTCAAGCTGATCGGCCAACGCCTGCGGGAAGTACGCTTCGCCCAAGGATTCTCGTCGCAGGATGCGTTTGCCTACAGTTGTGGCATCGACCGGGCTTACTACAGCGCATTGGAGCGCGGCGAACGCGACGTTGGCATCCTGAAACTCATCCAGATCGCGAAAGGCCTTGGAGTCGAGGTGGCGGCCCTGATTCCCTCCATCGAAGCACTTTCGACTCCGGATAGCGCTACTGACGAGCAAGAGGTCGGCAAGCGGGTGGCTCGTTGAGACGCGCCTCCATCGGCGTCTCAGATGTACTTCTTGAAATGCCCCACCGCCAGTCGAAGGGCAATGGCTACGACCAGGGCAAAGCTGGCAATCGCGATGCGGCCATCCACCGACACCGGTGGAACCAGATAGGCGAAGCACAGGCCCAGTGCAGCCATGGCTACCGTGCGCTTCGCCCGATGAAAGACGAAGCCGGATTCCCGTCCTCCGCCGGTTCGGCGCCAGTACCAAGTCACGAGACCATCCGCAGCGGCGCCGGTCGCAACCAGTCCAACGAACGGTGCACCGAGAGCGAGCACCCCAAGCCGCAGGCTGAACAGTTGCAGGCCGGCAGCGGCGGTTCTCAGCAGCGTGTCGGCTGCGAGAACGAGCCGAGCCATGAGCGCGTGCGGTCGCTTTGATGCGTCGGCATCGCTGACGCCGTCGACCAGGTAATCCAGCCCTGTCCATTCGAAGAACACAGCGCGGAGCCCGTCATGGATGGCATAGGCGAGGGGAGGTAGCCGCTCGCCCGCGAAGCCGACGGAAGACTGCCATTCGTCGTCGATCATTGCTTCGAACGCTGGGGCGCCGCGCGCTTCACCTGGGTACGGCCACATGACGTAGAGACAGTCCGCCACAAGCGTAGCGACCAGCACGATCGCAGCCCACTTGACCAGCCAAAGCAGGCCGCCGACGCGATACTTATCGGTGAACACCGGTACCGTACTGTTGATGCGCCCAGCGGGCGATCTCCTCCATCGACTGTGGCAGCAAGGGATCGGCCCCTGCCAGTGGCAGTCGCAGCTTGTACAGCTTGCCGCCGTCGAGCAGAGCGAAGGCCTGGCCTTTTGGCAGTTGCACCAGATCGGCGGGCCGCAGCATCTGCGCCTCCTGCTCCGCCAACCGGTCCTCGTTCTGGCTGATGAAGTCGGTGGCCGATTCAGGATTGTTGTCGTCGGTCACGCGCGTGGCTGCGATCTTCGTGAACACCCGCACCGGTGGTAGCTGCGAGGTCAGGAACTCCGCCGTTTCCTCGTTCCTGACCCGGAGCATGATCAGGGTATTGAGGTTGCCGGAGACCTGTCCCGCCTTCGCGCGATCGCCGATGCCCGCCTCGATGTCGGACGCCGTCTGCGTATACGCCGTCACCTGCACGCCTGCGCCGCCGGCCTTGTTCAGCAGGGGGATGAACTCGTCGCCGACCAGCTCGTTGAACTCGTCGGCATGCACCGAGATTCTTGGCCGCACGTGGCCCGGCACGGCCGGCAGGCCACGCGTATCCCCGAACTTGTAGAGCGAGCCGGCCACCGAGGTGAAGTCCGCGAACATGCTGTTGCCGACCGCGGAAGCGACTTCGTGATCGGACAGCGCATCCAGCCCCACGTAGACGACGGCGTTCTCGCGCACCACGCGCATCCAGTCGAGGATCGGGCGCCGGTCAGCCACGTCCCCGTAGTCGGGCGTCAGCAGGCTGCCGCTGGCGCCGCTCGTGAGCTTCTCCAGCAGCGGCAGCAGCGAGGCGGTCAGCTTGTCGAAGTAGGTCTTGTCGTACTCGAAGGCTGAACGCAGCGCATCCGCCACCGGGTCGAACATCCCGTTCTCCTTGGCATAGCGGATCAGCGCGATCGCGCGCGGATCGCGGCCGCGCAGAGCAGTTGGCAGGTTCTTGTCATTGATGTTGTCCGCAATCGTCCTGACCGACTGCGCCCAGTCCCGTGGCGCCTCGCGCGCCAGCCACTGCTGGTGATACTCGACCAGCAGCGGCTCGATGTGCGTCACGTAGCGCGCGATACTGGTGTAGTCCGGCTTGCGGCCCAGCCCGACCATCGCCCGCGCCACCGCATTGGTGAAACGCCAGGCGAATTCCCGAAAGGCCGCCGAATTGCCTTCGGAGGGCAATTGCGATGCGATCCGCGACGCCACCTCCGTGATGCGTCCGAACTCGCCGACCGGGTTGTAGCGCGCCGAGATTTCTGGAAAGCCGAGGTGAAACAGGTAGAAGTGGTCCAGCCGCCCCGCGCGCCGGCATTCCGCGAACATCCGCCGCAGCAGATCGAGATCGCCCTTGGGATCGAACACGATCACCGTCTCGCCGCGGCGGATATCCTGCGCGACCAGCAGTTCCGCCAGCCGCGTCTTGCCGACGCGCGTCGTGCCGAGCACCAGCGTATGCGCGACCCGGTCGCCGAGGTCGATCCACACGTCGGACTCGTCTTCGGCGCCGACGCCATGCAGGCAGGGATTGCCACCGACCGGCGGCTCCGGCCGCAGCGGATTCCACCAGCGGTCCGCGACGGTGAGCCGGATCAGCGCTTGGGCCAGACGCGCATGCTCGCAGCGCGCCTCGAACTGTCGTGCGAGTCGGTACGCGGGTCCCGGCCGTAGCCAGCGCTTGGCGGCGGGCACCTGCGTTTCGATCAGCCGCTGCGAATGACGCGGGTCCCAGGCGAACCCGCGACCCAGAAACAGCCGGCGGTGCGAGACCGGGATGCGCTCCCCGTCCAGCACATAGCGCGGCAGCCGCCGCAGGCAGGTTCGGTAGCGAACGATCAACCAGCCCTGCCAGGCCCGCACCAGCCCCAGCGCCGCGAACACCGTTCCGAACGCCTGCGCGACTTCCGGTTGAATCGAGTAAACCTGCCCCGGCGCCATCAACAAGGTGAACGAAACGCCCGCGAGAATTCCTGCAGGCACGAGTTCGAAGGCCCTGCGCAGACGGTTGTCGAAATACCGGCTCACGGTCCGTCCGGCGCCGCTTCCGTGTAGTTGAGCGGTTTCGCCAGTGCCAGATGCGGATTCGGTTCCGGCAGCGTCAGGCCAAAGAGGACGGTGGCGTTCGGGAACAGCAGGCCCTTGAGCTGTGCGCTCGACCTGCGTTCGCCGGACACCCGGTAGGTCCAGATATTGGTGCCCTCCGGCGTCTTCAGATGCAGCTTCAGCTTCTGCAGCTTCTTCTGCGCTGCCGCCCAGCCATCGACACCGGCGTAGTCGCGGAAGATTCCAGGGCTGACCAGCAGCAGCCCTTCCTGTGTGACGTGCACGCGCGCATCGACAGTATTGACCTTCAGGCTGCCGCTGCGTACACCGTCACTGACCCAGTGGAGGAAATCGTCTTCCAGCGGAGCGGGGGCGCTTGCAACCTCATGGTCCGGATCGGCGTGCACGGATGCGGTCGCTTGGTCGCCGAGTTCGACCTCGGTGGTTTCAGTGAAAGCCGGTGACCGCTTGTCCGTAGCCGACGCCACTTGCACGGGCATGGCTGCCAGCACATCGGGGTGCCCTTCTGCGGCGGTATCCGTCTCCGGGATTGCCCGTCCGTCGACGGCCGGCGGACGCGACGCCGGATCGGTCCACAGCCGCGCCAATGGAACGCGCAGCATCGTCAGGCGTTGCCGCCACTCGCCGAGTTCGATCGTCGCAGTCCAGATCGCCCGATCGCCGTTCGGCACCACGATGCCGGACTGCTGAAGCTCATCCATCAGCCGTTCGTTGCGGGGCAGACCGGCGCCGCCGGACTCGCGCGCCAATTCCTCCCGCAAGGCATCGAGTACGCGCTTGCTGACCAGCCAGAGATCCTCGTCGAACACCCAGCCCGCCGCGCCGGGACGATTGAGGGGGAGCGACTGCGTATCGATCAGATGACGCAGCGCAATCCCCAGGCGCTCGCCCAGCGGCCGCGGTCCCCGCCGGGGCGTCGGCGCTTTGGCGATACCCAACGCGAGGTCCTCGGCAACGCTCGCGCTGTCCGCCTGCCGCACGATCCGGCCCAGTTCGCCGGCGAGCTCGGAGTCGCCCCCGGAGATGGTCGCCAACCAGGCCTCGAACACGTCCAGGTCGCTGCTGATCCATTCGAGCCCGACGGGCGGCACGATGAACTGCACCAGCAGCGGCGGCAGGCGCGGGTGCAGGCGATAGCGTCGTCCGCGAACAAACTCGACCGCATAGGTCGCCTGCGCCGGCATCGGTCCGGCCAGCGGATTCCAGCGCCCGAGAGGCCGTCCATCCGCTGCGAACAGGGTGACAGTCTGATCGACGACCGGTTTCCCCAGGTCGTGCAGCAGCGCTGCGGTCGCTGTGGCATAAGTCCACACGTCCTGCTTCTCGGCGAGTTGCTCTGTTCCGGCAGCTGCGGGCAGCAGCACGCCGCGCCGGATCGTCAGCGCGCGCAGCGTCGTATCGAGGCAGTGCTGGAGCAGGCCACCGGCTTCGCAATGATGATGGGCTTCAGAAGCCGGCAGCATCTGCACGAACGCGGCGAAATCGAGCAGCAGCCGCTCATAGAGCATCGTCCAGTGGGCGGCCGGTACGCCGACCTGCTGGCGAATCTGGATGAGACGATGGGTGTGCGATGCCAGCAACGTCTCAGGATCGAGCACCGCGAATGCGGTCGGCGACAGTGGCGAAGCCGTCAAAGCCGGCTCCCGGCGGCTGAATCCAACCATCTTGAGAACGCCCATCGCAGCTTGCCCGCTACCCTTTACCAAGGGGCGAGCGTAGGCAGGCGACCTATGCGACCAGTAGCGAAAATGCCGTCAGCTCAGGAAGCCATTTGCCTCTTTGGAACCGCGGTCATCAGCGGTTCGGGCCCTTTTGGGGTTAGGGCTCCTCCTGTTACGTCGATGCCATTCGCCCCATTTGCGTCACAGCTCTTTACCTATTATCCCCTTTCGAAGCGGCTTGCCGCGGCTTCAGATGGAAAATCTGCCCCGATTTCTCGCACAGTCCTGGTGCCGTTCAGACCTGGAATCTAGACCAGCGCCACCACCTCTCTGTACAGCCTTCGGAGATGCCCGTCAGACATGTCCAGGATCGGTTCATACATGAAAGAGTTCAGGTGAATATTCTCTGGCGTCATGAGGGCCACACGCTGCAGGACCTTGATCGTCTTCAGCTCGGTGCCGAACAATTCCCGGAACTTCTTCAACAGCTTTGGTGTCTGGTTCGCGTCGATGCCCGCGACGAAGGCCGGATCGTTGATGCGCTCGACCATGAAGCGCTCGGCGGTGAGCCGGATCGACATGGCAAGCACGATCTTGTTCTCGAAGTTGATCCCCTCGGCAGCCTTCAGGCATTCGCCGGCCTCATGGTCAATGAGAGTCGCAACAGGTTTTGTGCCGTCGGTTGAAGCAACGTTTTGGCCGAACAGCCTGTTGAAGATCACATCCAGGTCAGAAATCGTGATCTGATCGGAGTCAGCCTTCCAGTGTAGCAGCGACGTCAGTTTGACGAAATCAGGGTCGGCTGCATCCTTTGTATATTCGATGAGATTGCGCATGAAGGGGATGCAGGAAATCTTTTTCTTCGGCTCAGCAGCGAAGTTTGGTTTCCAGTCTTTGACGAAGACGTTCTGAATGCCAGCGGCTCGCTCAAGCACTAAGCCCGCTGCAGTCTTCGACGCCATGAAGCAATCCGGGTACCGGACAAATCGGCTCTGAATAGTCCGATAGAAGTCAAAGTTGTGGGTGAGTATGATCTGCTTGAAATGGGGATCTTCGGCAATGTCCATCAGGTACTGAATGATGGCGTACTTGTTCTTGTAGTCGAACGAATCCGCAATGTCATCGACGATGATGAGCGTCTCCTGCTTCGCCTCCTTCCGTACTTCGATTTCGAAGAGGATGTTCAGCACGTAGAAGGCCTTCTTTTCACCCGTGCTAAGGGCCTGCATAAGTGCGTTGCGGTCAACGGACGCCGTATCACCGCCGTCCTCGAATGTAAAGCCGAGGTTTAGCATCGGCTCCTGACCGAGGATTACGGACAGCCGGTTAGTTGCCTCCAGCTTGAACGGTACGAAGAAGCGGTCGTTGAAGATGTCGATAACCTCTTCCCACTGCGTGCGCTCCTTCGCTGCCTGCTCTTCGATCTCTTTGCGTCTGGCCTGCGCTGCCTGGTACTTGTTCAGCAAGTCCTGAAACGGCTCGAAGCGCGCCTTCAGGTAGGATTTCCAGATGTCCTCTTTGAAGGCCGGTATGTTGCCAAGTCGTACCAGCAGTTCTTCATGGTTCTGCAGGTAGGCTTCGAAATCGCGGACCGTGACGTTCTTCTGGATAAGCTTGTCTAGTTTCGCGAACTTCTTCTTCAGGTCCCTATCATTGGAGATCGCATCCTTCTCTTTTGCGATCAGTTCTTCGAGTTCCTTCTGGCTAGTGACCTCCAGCTTAGTGTCGGCGTTCAGGGTGACGGAGTGCTTCGCATCAAAGAAGCCATTGTCTGCCAGCTGTTTTGCGACCGTCGTGGCGTTGTAGTAGTTGAATGTGCCCTTCTTGAAGTAGGTCGATGCGGCCAACAGTTCGTTGTACTTCTTGATGTAGTCCTGGATGGCAGTCTTTGCCTCTTCCGTGGCGAGCAGGGCAAGCACCTTGTCGTCGAAGATCACGTCGTAGGTGACTGTTGCGAGCGAGGAGTCGGACATCGCGGCAACTTCCTCCTTGATGCGGTTCAGCGCAACATAGAATTGGTCGTCACGTGCTGTGAAGGTGGACGACAGCTCCTTTTCGAGGTCCTTTTTGGAGCCTGACTGCTCCTTTAGCGCTTTCAGCAAGGTATCCTTTGCCGCGTCGATATCGGTATGGAGCGCTTCGTACTCTTTTCGTAGTCCGGGGTTGACCAGCAGGGTTGATGTCTTTGCGGAGTGCCCCAGGACCTCGTCATACGGGCGGACAACAAGTACGCTTTCCCTGGACAGATCAGCGCCGGCCTCGTCCTTGATTTCTCGTTTGCACGCCCGCGCCGGGAAGATGCGATCCTTGGAAGCGGCGCCGTCTGCAACATCCTGGAAGGTCTGCGCTAGCGAAGACTTCATAGAGCCGTTAGGCGCATAGATGGCACAGGCCTTGGCTTTGGAGAAGTCAAACTGGACCTGCAGCTTTTTGATGCCGTAGCAGCTTTCCAGATCGATGTTCACTGTTTTCACATCCGATTCCTTATATGCAATGTTTTGTCGTGCATTGTTGCATCTGGCTGCGGCGCGCAATTTCTAGCCACGGCAAGCCTGGAACTTGAATGAAGGCGGCAGCGCGACCAAGCACCGCATTTTCCGCGCGACGCTGAGGCCCGCGGAGCGCGCATTCCCAGATCACGAGTACACGCCAGCCGTCGGTCTGCAGCGCTTCGACCGCCTTGCGGTCGCGCGCAGCGTTCGCAGCCAGCTTAGCCCGCCAGAAATCCGGTCGCGTCGCGGGCAGCTTCGACAGCGCACAGCCATGAGCGTGCCAAAAGCAGCCGTGGATGAATACGACGGTGTTGTACTTCGGGAAGACCAGATCAGGCCTGCCGGGAAGCGACCGGTTATGCAGCCGGTAGCGCAGTCCCCGCGCATGCAAGCCGCGACGGATCAGCATCTCGGGCTTCGTGTCTTTGCCCTTGATGCGGCTCATATTGAGCTGCCGCTGTTCGGGCGTGAGCACGTCGGCCATTCACGCACCCGCCCCAGCGTCTGCCACGATGGTGCGCAGGCAGGATCTCAGCTCTTCGCTCAGCATGCCGGGCCGCAGTGTCACCGCGCCGAAGCGGAACTTCTCGCGGTAGTCCGGATGAAAGAGCCGGCCCGGTATCGGCGTAGCCTTGAAGTCGGACTGCAGTCCTGCCGGAACATGCGGCGTCAGCAGATAAGCGGCGGTCACGATGCCTTCGGTCCGGCCGCTTGCCACCTCTTGCACCAGCGCATCCCGGTAGGTGTGGATCGAATTCAGGGCGTCATTGAGACCATCGTTGATGCGGTACTTCGCATCGAGCACGATCACGCGCCGCTCCGGTCCGCCCAGGTCCATGCCCGCCAGCACGACATCGGGAACCATCGTCCGGCTGTAGCTCCCCTCGCGGCTGTCCTCGACCCAGTATTCGCGGTACTGTCGCTGGAAGCACAAGACCCGGTTGCTGTCGATTGGGACGGTGATGGCGCCAGTCGCGATTGTCACGCTGCCACCTGCTTCGCCAAGGAACAGGTTGCTCAGGTCCACGCCCCTGGCGTCATATTCCTCGACGGCGGCGCGCAGCAGGCGCAGGAAACACCACAGCTCGTACAACTCATAGGTCCGGGCGAGCGGCATCTGCAGAAAGTCGCCGAATAGCGCGGCGAGCCCCAGATTCATGTCCTGCCAGAGCCGGTAGAAGCGCTGATAGACCGGGTCATTGCGGAACAGCGACGACATGCGCAGTAGTGCCGGTCCTTCGCCGACGTCTGTCATGAAGCTGGCCGCTGAAGCATCATTGAGCCGGCGGGCGATACGACGGGTTCGTCCAGCCCAGCTTCCGGCCGTGGTGATGATCTCGGAGTCCTCGGGGGCGCCTGCTTTGGCCAGCAGCTCGGCGACGCCGCCGAGCCACGCTGCCCACGACCGCAGGCATGCCTTAATCTGACGGTGCTCCGGGATGTCCACGCTGTTCCGGCGTTGTCGCAGCTTGATGTGCGCCGGCAGGCGGCCCTTGAGGGGCGCTGGCAGGCGCGACGGTGTGACGGTCTCGGTTCGGATTACACCTGAGCGGAAGGACTTGATGATCTCCGGGCTGGTAGCGCGTGTGGCGCGGTGCACTGGCACGGTGATGTCCTCGGCACGCAGATAGTGCCGCGGCGCGCGGGCGATCGCTTCGACCGCGGCAACGATGGCGTCTGCCCGCGACCGCAAGAATTCAAGGCGAGCCAGTGGCGGTGGGCGGTTGCCTGGCTGGCGCGCGATCCCCTTGCGAAATGCGCTCAGCGAGAAGAGGGCGAAGGTGTCTTCGAGAATTTCGCGCACCATCGCGTCGAAGTCGTCGCGCGTGAGCTTACGCAGGTCGGGATCGGTCGTGACCTCGAAGCGGCGCGTCCCGACGCCCGGCACGCGCAGCTCGGCTTCGACCATGCCGGCATGAAAACCTGGCTGCCAGCGCCAGCGGGCACTGCTGGGCTCACGTGACCGCAGCGCCTCAACCGGCGCATCGTCAATCAGCAGATCGGCGGCAAGCGCGTCGTCGCTGTCGCGCAGCTCAAAGAGGTAGGACGCCCCTTCCCGCACGGCGCCGGGCGGCACCGGATCCGGCGTGGGCCAGACCTGCCATGCCGGTCCGCCGCATTCCGCCTGGATGTAGAGCGCCGTCACGGGTCACCGCATCGCCTGGAAGGAGCCGAAGTCGTCGAGATCGCCCAGCAACCTGCGGACGAAGGCCTGCGCGCGGGGCAGGCCCTCGCAGGCCTTGTCGAGGCTCGTCAGCAGCGTGCGCTGTCGCTCGGCGCCGCGCAGTTTCACCAGCACCTTCTGTACGAGCAGCTGGTCGGTGACATCGGCCGCTGCGCTCTTGAGATGCGCCGCATCAAAGGCGTGATAGCGGACGAACTCTTCGATGAGCCGGTAGCCGAAGCCTAGCTCGTACTGCTGCATCAGGCTGTGGATTTCGATCAGCTTTGTTTCGGACGCGGCGCGCGCATCCCTCAGCTCAGGGAATCGGGCTTCGAGCGAGGCCAGGAAGCCCGGCACATCGATCGTGGACATATCGATCACCGATGCGCGGTCGAGGACCTTGTCGCTGACCGGGTTCGTGGTTTCATCGACGTTAATCGTGCCGATGATGAACAGGTTCGCGGGCAACGGCAGCTCGGCCCGGATGCTGGCACCGGTCGTACCTTCGAGTGGTACGCTGTTGGAGTGCAGCTGCAGCGGGCCCTCGGTCTCCATGCAGGACAGCACGTCCGACAGGTAATACTCGACGCGCGCCAGATTCATTTCATCGAGGATCACAAAGACCGGTGACTCGCGGTGCGCGGTCGCGACCAGCACCGCTTCGAGGAAGGTTGGCACGACGTAGCGGTTCGTCAGTACGTCAAAATAGCCGGTCAGCCCGGTCGGGTCGGTCCACTCCGGTCGCACCGGACACTCGAAGATCAGGGGATCGTCTGCCGTGTTCGAGGTCTGGCCGTGCACGGCCCTGGCGTACTTGAGGGCGAGCTGTGTTTTGCCGGTGCCGGACAGGCCGGACAAGATCACGAAGTGCTTGTGCGGCAGGAAATTCAGCGCCGCATGGAAGCGCTTCACCTCTCCATTCGGATAGTGGCCACCCAGGGCTTTCACCGCAGTTTCGATATCCGCAACCGGGATGCTGGCCGGCATGCGGCGCATCTCAGGGCTGAGCGTCGCCGTGTCGGTCCAGACTGACAGCTCGTGAATCTTCTCACGACCGGCCAGGGTACCAAGCCATCCGATGAACTCGCGCGCCAGCAGACTGCGCCGCGCAGACGCGGTTGGTGGATGAAGGGCGACAACGATCTCATCAGGTTCAACAGCGGGTCCGAAAGGCGCTCGTTCGAAATCCAGACTGTTCCAGAAGCCAGAGTTGCGCATCCACAGCAGCCCGCCTTCAGCCAAGTAGACTGGAACAAGGTTGTTACGGTTACTGTACTTGAAGGGGTTGGTGGCCTCGTTGCCTTCGTCCTCGCCGTCTTCGCCTTCTTCACTGCCGGCCCCCGCCTTTGCGGCAGCGCCGAGCCTCTTCATTTCTGCGAGACGCGCCAAGAACTTGTCCTTGTCCTTACGAACCAGCACGGCGAAGTACACCTCGTCCTCCGGCGGGAACTTCATCACCGTCGCGATGATGAAAGCCTCCGCGTCGTCGTTTGCACTGTTCAGGTTGGCTACGCCGATCTGAACACCGCCTTCGACGACCTTGGCGCTGTTGGAGACCCCGAACAGCTTGTTGGTGCGGGTGGCCTTAGTTGCCCGGAAGTGCTTTTGAGCTTCCTTAAGAAACTGCTGCTGTCGCTCGACGAGGTTCATACGCCGTCTCCCTCTCTGCTTGTTTAAGCGTCTTCATCATGTGCGTGGCGATGGCCTTCGCGAGCAGCGGCGGGACGGCATTGCCAATCTGTCGGAAAGCGGGATTCATCGTGCCGCGGAAGACGAAACCATCCGGGAACGAGTGAAGACGCGCGGCCTCACGCACTGAGATCGTGCGAGCCTGCTTGCTGTCGTAGTGAATGTGGCTGTAGCTGTCCTTGCCGAGGTGCGCCATCAGCGTGCGCGCCGGCTGGTCGCGCCACATCTTGCGCCACTTATTCGGGAACTTGCCTACGTCGTAGGGCGGCACGATCGATGCTTTTATCTCTTCGTACTGTTGCGAGCCGGGCATGACCTTCATGCCCTGTTTTGCGAGCAGCGCCAAGTGTTCCTCGAACATTTTCATCGCGTGCTCGTAGGCCTGCGGGTACTGATCACCGGGGTTCATTCGTGCGAATAGCGGATAGTCGCGTGGCAGATAGCGAATGACATGATCGGTCAGCGCCACCGGCGCTTCAAAGCCCTGCCACGTCCGCATCAGCTTGGCGTAGGCCGTGTGCGGTTCCCTCCTATAGGGTATCGGATCGTCGAAGCGCCGCGCGCCGCGACGCAGCGCGCCACTCTTTAGCAGTTGGCGTGCGTCGATGGCCGGCAGATCGCCGAGCGCGTCTCCTGCCGTGATGGCGGGCGGCAGCGAATGGCTTGCTTTAGGCGCATGCTTGTAATGGTGCGCGTTGTTGGCGATTTCGCTGTCGAGGACCTTGAGCGCCACCGAACGCGTGCCTTGGTAGCCAAGCGGCAGGTCGATGAAATGCGTCGGCTCGGGAAACGTGACCACTTCGGCGATCTCGCGCCGGTACGCAATCAGGATCATCCGTTCGCGCATCTGCGGTACGCCATAGAACGCGGCGTTCATCAGCGTGTAGCCGCAGATGTATCCTTTGCTCTCCAGGGTCTCAGCGATTTCTTCGGCAATGTTCTGGCCGCCATGGTTCAACACGTCGGGCACGTTCTCGACCAGCACAGCGAGTGGCGCGAAGGCCTCGACATAGCGCAGATAGTCGATGTAGAGCTGAGCACGTCGGTCGTGTCTGAACGCCTCGGCGTGTTTGTCCACTTCGCGCAACTTGGGACGGCCGACGCGGGCGAAGGCTTGGCAGGGCGGCCCTCCGACGAGCACGTCGAAGGCTTCTGCAGTAGGTCCAACCTGCAGCTCGGCTGCCAGCTGATCCGGACTGGTTTTCGTTATGTCACGGGCCGAGGAATGAACTGGATCACCGAAATGGAAGTTGCGGCCATGCGACGCCGCGGCTTCCGGGTCGAACTCAACGGAGCCTCTGATAGCGAAGCCCGCGGCCAAGAACCCGAGCGAGATTCCGCCACAGCCGGCGAAGAGATCAAGCACCCGAGGCGTGCCTCCCGCCTGCAGGCGGCTAATCTTCTGCAAGACGGCTTGGAGTTTTGCGCTCACTGAGTCACTTTCCTGTGTGTCGACTGGAGGTAGGTTGTTATCCTCTTTGCGTGCTGCGCGGCCGTATTCACGGCTGGCGGCGGAACAATGGGTACTGCGCCTCTATATATTTCTCCACGGCATCCCGGACGACCCAGGCGACGGACACCTTTTTCCCCTCAGCGATGCGCTCCAGCTCAGCGTAAAGATCGGCCGGAAAAGTCACGGAGGCGCGGGTACCTTCCTTTGTTGGAGAGTGGTGTCTCGTTGTGACTGCCATGGTGCGGGTGCCTGACGAGTGATGTGAATTGCATCACTATACACCAGTGTGGTGCAGATTTGGTGGTGGCAATCTGCGGAATGTAGGCTGATGAACTTCGTTGCATCCGATGGGGTAGAGAACCGCTGTGTTCGCCTCCGTCAGGTGGAAGTCCCGCCCCCGGCGGAGATGGCACTGTCGGTGGCGGCTTGTCCGCTTCCGGGGTGGAAGCTGACTGTCGGACGATTTCACTTGAAGGGCAGGTCCGACGGAGCTAGCTTATCTAAGAGGTGGCACACGGGTGCTCAACATGGCGCTTCCAAGACTGACCAGAGTTTGCGATCTGCTCGCCCTCATACTTCTTGTCGTGACAGTGGCTAGCTTCTCTCCGGTGGCCGGGCTTGGCGTTGGTGGTGTGGTGGGGCTGGGCTATGTTTTAAGAACGCACCGGCGTACGCGGCGCGAACCACAAAGGAACGGGTTGGCGCGTTGTCGAAGGACGGAACGCGAAATGATGGCGAATGCGGCCGATCCCCTGAGCCCCGCCCACTGGGACGATTAGGCGCGTAACGAACCCTCTCAGGGCGTGCGGTCTTTCGGTTTGGAGTCAGGAAGCAAGTCGCTGAACCGATCCGTGTTCGGCAGGACTCTGCCGGCGCCGTCGAGTGCCTGGCCGAGGAGCGCTGGCGAGTCGGTTCCACGATCGACCTGTTCGCGACGCTCGTCGCCGTCCTGCCGGACGAGAACGCCGCCCTGTTCGACACCGGCATTCGCCAGCGCGCGGTCGGCTTCGATCCGCTCTTCCAGGTGGCGCCGGCGATCTTCGATGGCTTGCTCCGAGACGCCGGCTCCGGCGGCAGTTTCTCCCAGTGCTTCCTGAGCCGCTCTGGCGGCGCGGGCTGAATTTTCCGTTCGCATGCGCCCGATGGCTGCATCACCGTTGGCTACAGCCTCGCTGGCGGATGGCGCCGCCAGCACCTCGGCCAGCTTGGCGGCATGAGTCTCGGCGTAGTCCTGCAGATACAGGCGCAGCGACGCCTGGGCGGCTGGGTCGCCAAGGTTCGCCGAGGTGAGCAAGCCTTCGACGGCATAGCGAGGCATCCGATATTCGTCCTCGACGTAGTGTAGGAAGTCGTCGTTGAGCCGCATCGAGACTTCGGCGTCGCGGCTTTCGACGCGCTCGATCGCGTTCTGATAGCGCTCGGCCTGTTGGAGTGAGGCGCTGGCTGAGTGTTGGGCCAGGCTCGTGTCACCGATGGCGGCTCGCAGGCCGGATTGTTCCGCGTTGGTAAGCTGGTCGCTGTCGGTTGCGGTGAGCCGTGTGCCGGCCTCGACCGCCTGCTGATAGCGCTCGCCGTAGCGCATGTCGCGGGCGTAGTCGACTGCTGCCTTGAAGGTTTCGGCGAATTTGGCACTGCTGTGGCCGTCGATTCGAAGCTGTGCCTGCAGGTCCACGGGGCTGACCAGATCGACGATGCCCGGAGTCGAGGCGCTGAGCCAGGCCGCGCCCAGAACCTTCGACGCCTGCTCCCGGCTCAGTCCGTGGTCCTGAGCGAACCGGTCCGTGATGGCGTTGACCGAATCCAGGCTCTTCTGCAGGCTGGCGGTGTCCGCGTGTTCCTGGTTTTCGCTGTAGCCGCGGGTGCTCTGCATCTGATGGTTGATCGCGTTCATGCGCTCCAGTGTCGCGGAGCTGTTTTCGGCGAAGCTCGCCATCTCGGCCTGAGCGCTCTGGATTTCCTTGCTGGCCTGAGTGCGCAGCGCTGAGCCAATGCTGGACTGGATGTCGACGCCGACGGCGAGGTTCGAGAGCGGCTGCGTCGAGTAGGTGCCGCCTGGAGTAATCGTCCGCGTCCAGCCGTCGGGGCCGGTTTCCCTGATCGAGCCAAAGGCTTCCGAGGGCGCGCGGTTGTTCTGCCACATCGAGGTGTTGTCGAACGAGACATTGCCCAGCGCCATATTGCCGCTGGTGGCTTCCGCGGCGCCCTTGCTGACGGGCGCTTCGTAGCTGGACATGACGCGCTGTGCGAGCGTCGCCATGACGGCGCCGCTCAGCGAGACGAACAGCCATGCGATCATCGGGATCGACAGGGACAGGTAGCCGGCGAGCGCGGCGTGGTCGGCCATCAGCGCGCCCAGCGCGGAAACGTTGCCGAGCGAGTAGGCGATGGTGCCATCCGGCAACTGACCGAGGCTTTCGCCGTAGTAGCGGGAGTAGTACGACATGGCGCCGTGCAGGATCGAGTACAGCGGCGACCACAGCACGATCCAGATCAGCGCCTTGGCATAGGCGGCGGCCACCTTGGCAGCGACCGGCAGCATCATGGCCAGCATCACGATCGGGAACACCGCGTAGATGAAGGCCTCGAACAGGTTGCGAATGATCGGCAGCACGCGGGCGGCCAGGTCGCCCATGGTCTGGAACGTGGTGCGACGTTCCGCCTCGGCCTTGGCCAGCGCGTAGTCCTGCATCGCGGCGGAGGCGTCGACCGACGCGGCCCAGTTGGCCATGCCACGGCGCAGAGAGTTGGTCAGCGCGGCCTGCCGGACGAGGTTCTGCGCGGTGTCCGAAACGGTCGTCAGCCACTGCACCGACGTCTCGAACGCCGCCGAGAACAGCGCGATCGCGTTGGCGTCGTCACCATAGGGAGAGAACGTGCGGCCGTAGAACTGCCGGGCTTGCGTGACGGCCGCGTCCAGATCCGCATCCAGCGCGCCGCCGCTCTGCGCTGCGGCCTGGCAGACCAGCACGTCCGTGTGGCCGTCCGCGTATCGGTACGAGAACGCCCGCACCGGCGAGGTGTTGGCCTGGATGTAGCCCCACAGGTCCTGCTGCGCGGCCAGGATCCCCATGTCGTACTTGCCGTAGAGGATGTCGTAGAACACGCACTGCCGCCAGAACTCGGACATGTTCATGTTCGTTCGCTCGTCGGTGATCTCGAAGCGTCGCGCGGCTTCCAGCAGACGGTTGCCGAACAGCATGCCGGTGCGCGTGTAGGTCAGGTCGTCGGGCAGCGAATAGAGGCTGTCGAACGCGCGGGTGAGCCAGTCGCCGACATGGTTCGTCAGGCTTGCCGGAAACGCGATGCCGATCGGCACGTTCTCCACCACCGCCGTCTGCGTTTCGTCGATGCGGTCGACGACGATGACATCGGCCCTGGGCACCAGCATCACGAAGTAGGCCATCAGCGAGATGAAGAACGAGGGCCAGTTCAGCAGCGTGCCCTTGAACGCGCTCTGCGTGAGCAGCGCCAGCAGGCCGATCAGCAGCGCGGTCTTGATTGCGCCGATGAAGTCGTCGCTGGCCAGCAGTGCCGCGACGCCGTTGAACACCAGCCGCAGGAACTCGCCGCCGCCGTAGGTGTAGATCTCGAAGTCCACGGCGCGCTGCGCCCCTGTGTCAGCGCTGCGGGTTGTACAGCGCCGCCTGCACCACGGTCGGGGAAAGGCGCGACACCAGCGCGTGCTCGTAGTTGCGCGTGCGGTTGGTCATGTCCAGCGCGAACTGGAAGTCTTCGCGCACCTTGCCCTGCGCCTGCGAAATCGCGCGCCGCGCCTCGCGGATGTCGACGAGAAAGCCCGCGACCGTGGACTGGCCGGCGCTGTCCTGCATGCGGGCGGCGCCGGCCTCGACGGCGCGCAGCAGGTCGGTCAGGTAGACGTACAGCAGGTCCTTGGCGATCAGAAACGAATACTGCTTGGCCTCGCTTTCGGCATTGGTGGGAAAGTACGCGGTGCTGACGGTCAGGTACTTGTAGACCGGCAGCGAGGTGGAGCGGATCAGGCCCAGTTCGTCGTCCGTGGGCGAGCCGCTGTCGTCACGCAGCTTTTCGACCAGGCCCATCAGCAGCGATTCGACCTTGGGCTGCAGCGCCTGCGTCGACGAGATCGTGACGGCTTCCGGGCTCGCGGAGGTCTGCTCGCAGGCGTTCTCGCTGGCGCTCGCGTCGAGGCAGGTATAGATGTCGGCAGAACCGCCTTCGATCATCGCCGTCAGCAGCGCGGCATTCTCGGCGGAGCCGCCGCTCGCAACCAGCAGTGATGGAATGCGGCGGAACTGTGGCGCCGGATCGGCGCTGTCGGTGTCGGCCTCCACGATCAGCGTGCCGGTCAGGTTCATCACAGCCTCGGCGAGATCGAGGTCCGACTGGAAGAACGGAATCTTCATCATCGCGCGCCAGGCGAGGTTGCCGCGCGTGAACAGCAGCTGCGGCGCATCCGCGGCCGCGCCGTCGTCGTTGGGATTGTTGCGGCATGCGACCTTGGCAGTGGCGTAGTCCTCGCCTAGGTTCTGCGTGCGGTTGAGGATGCAGGCCTGCTCGGTGGCACCCGCCATCTCCAGGGCGCCGCCCAGCATCGACGTGGCGGCCTCGCAGGAATTGATGTCGTTCGTCAGGTATTCCTGTGCCCAGGAGTTCAGCTTGGCGATCGACTCGGTGATCTGCGGCGAGACCACCTGCATCGCCAGCATGAAGGCCAGACCCGTGGCGTTCTCGCCGATGCTGCGCAGCAGTTCCACGAACATGTCCGAATCGATGTAGCTGAAGCCGCCCAGATACATGTCGATGCCGCCGCAGCCGGCGCGGAAGCGCGGCATCTGCACGTTGACCAGATCGAACTCGCGCACCGGATTGCGCACGTAGAGGCCGCCGCCGGTGAAGTAGCCCGCACTCTGGCCTTCGTAGACGCCGGGCTGGGTGACGTTGGCGTAATTCATGTCGCCAAAGAACGCCTCCAGGTCTTCGCCCAGGTCGGCGCGGGCAGGCGCGCAGAGCGCGATTGCTGCGGTGGTGCAGGCGGCGAGCAGCACGATCGTCGTTTTCATGGCATCAGTCTCCCGGCGACATCGAGGCCGCCTTGCGGTTCGTTTTCGAGGGCGTCGATCGCCGCCGACAGCCGCTGCGCCAGTTCGCTGTAGCCGACGGCGCCGAACACCGCCGGTGCGACCTTGCGGGTGGCGGGGTCCAGCAGGTACACGGCCGGGTAGGCGCTGACTTCCAGCCGTGCCGCCGCGTCGAAATTGCTGCGCGGCTGGGGATACTCCGGCAGCACGCCGCCGTCCAGCGATACGGGAATCACGGTGAATCCGTGGTCGGTCGCGAATCGGCTCAGCACCGGCGCGAACTGGTGGCAGAACGGACAGTCGCCGCGGAAGAAGAACAGCAGGCCGTAGCGGTCCGCGGCCGCCGCGAGTTGCGTCCGCTGTCCGGCGGCCTTGATGTCTGCCTGCGTACGCGCCGCCGCACCGGTCGGGCTGACCAGACCGTGGTCGAGGCTCGGCGTGGTCCAGACGACCTGTTTCCAGGTTTCGGCGAAGGCCTGGGACTGCGCCATCAGCGCTTGGTTGAGTTGCAGATAGGCGCGCAGGTGTTCGGGCGTCGGCTCAAGTACGGCCAGCGCCATTGCGCGTTCTAGCGCCTCGCGCTGTTGCTGCACCCGCGCCATGGGGTCGAGGGCGATCGGCGGCGCCGCGTCCACGGGTGCGTCCGGTGGCGGCGCTTCTTCGACGGGCGGGGGTTCGACGTACCAGAACCAGCCTTCGGCATGCAGGCGAAACCACTCGGGTTGGGCGTCGTCGCCGAACGCTGCGGCGGGAAGCGCGGCGACTGCGGCCGCCAGCAGCAGGTGCCTCATCCGCCCCCTCCGTCGCCGCTCGGCGAGCCGGATTCGATCATCCGCTGAAGTTCGCTTTCCAGCCGCTGCTCGATTTCCTCGCTGGTCTCCATGTCCTGCATCGCGGCGTCGGCAGTGGCGCTCGCCGTCGCGTAGAACTCGGAGAAGTCGATGATCGACCAGTCCAGCGCCTCGACCTCTTCCGTGGTGAGCGCGCGGCAATTCGGCTCCCTGGCGGAGCCCCAGTCGATGCCTAACTGCTCGTGTCCCGCCTCATTGATGATTCGGGACAGCAGGCTGCCGTAGACGCAGTAGCTCTTCTTCGTCGTGGTGTTGAACAGGCCGGTGCTGTAGCTGCCGACGTAGTGCGTCATGCCGGCCTGCTTCGCCAGACCCAGCGTCTGTTCGTCGGCGCTGCACTGGGCAAGCCCGATGTCCTGCCCCCAGCCGTCGTCAGCGCAGCAGTCGGCATAGCCGAAGTCGTCCTTGCTGCACTTCATGCCTTCGCCCCTGAAAAGGCTCAGCGTGTCTGCGTCGAAGTCGTCCGCGGTGGTTTGCGCGGCGGCGAGCATCGTCGCGGCATAGGGCAGGTCTTCGGCGGCCGACTCGACCGCCGGTACGTCGGACACGCAGGCGCCACCGGGGCAATACAGATCGGAGCCGCAGACGGTGACCGCGGTCGTCGTTGGCTCGCCGAGCGGGCAGCGGAAGTCGTAGCGCCATCGTGTGCACAGACCCGTGTCGTCGGTGGCGGTGCAGGTCGCGTCCATCTGCTCGCATCCGTCGGCGCGAAGTGCATCGCAGGCCGCGTCTTCCGGTTCCATCGGGTCGTCGCAGGCGTAGCGTTCCTGCGTGACCCAGCAGTCGCGCGTGACGGGAACGCCATCGACGATGCGGGTTTCGTTCGCCCCTTCGATGCAGACCGTGTCGATGAGCTGGCAGGATTCACGCGACTCGACGTCGTCGCTGCAACTGCGGGTCCAGGTGTCCGCACAGTCGCACCGGCCGGTCAGGCGGAAACGCGCCCAACTTTCCCCCTTGTCGACGACCACCGTGCGCAGGTGGATCGTATTGACGCCGCTGTGCAGCAGCGACCGCAGGTCCAGCGTGGGCGTCGCCGCTTGCGTGCGGCGTTCGGAGCAACCAGCGGAGTCGGTTTCGCTGTACCAGACCCGGCCATCGACGACTTCAAGGCGGTCGCCGCCCATCGGCAGGTTGGACACGACGGTGCCGTTGATCTCGATGAGCTGCCAGTCGTCCCAGTGGGTCTCGGTCAGCACGAATTCCTTGACCTGAGCGGCGCTGCCCAGCGTGAACACAAAGCTGCGATCGAACACCGTGCAGTCGCCGCTCCAGTAGTTTCCGCCGACCTGGCCCAGGGTCAGGTCCGGCATCGTGTAGTCGAACGGCATGTCGGACTGGACGCCGTCGAGCGCAACCGCAGCGTCGCACTGCGGATCGCAGGCACAACTCAGGGTATCGGTGCAGGTGGGCGCGGGGTCGAGGGTGCCGGCGGCACAGGAAGCCTCGGTGTAGGTGCCCGGTTCGTCGACGCTCAGGACCTGGCAATCCGCATAGGTCTCGGTCAGCGCGTTGGCGGAGGCGTTGGCCTGGTCCTCGTGCTGGAACATCGGCTCGTCGTCGCCGAACGCAAAGCTGGGCCGTTGCACGGCGGATTCCTGCACGTACTGACCCACCGGATCGGTCGCGGCCGCCGCCTGCGCTTCCTGCTCGATCGCGGCGCCGTCGTCGTAGTAGCCGGTCTCCGGCACGTCCGTGCCCTGGTACCACGGGTACTCGCTGGTGTCCGGTTCCGTCGCTGCATCGGTGGCGGCGGCGTTGCCTTGCGCGCCGAGCTCGCGGGCCTGCTGCTCAGCAGGCATCAGGGGCTGGTCGCCGCGCGCGGCGAAGCAGGCGCACAGTGCCAGCGCGATGACGACGTGCAACCCGAAGCGCTGGTTCATGGCGCCGCATCCAGTCGGGCCGCGAGCGGATCGACGATCGCGCGCACCTCGGGGCCGGCCCCACGCCCCATGGTTTCGAGCACGTGCCGGAGCCCGGATTCGCCGGACAGTCGCAGATGGTTCGGCACCGCGCATTCGGTGCTCGTGCAGGTCCGCAGCGGCTCCAGCAGCAGCACGTAGGTCGGTACGGACTGCACGGCGAAGCGCGTGAACAGCGTCGGATCGATCGAGACGCCGGACATGTCCGGTGCCTCACCCGCGAGCGACCGGATTGCGGCCAGCGTTTCCGGGAACGAGTCCTTGACCAGACCGCGCAATACCAGCGGCGCGCCGATGCGTCGGGCCTCGTGTGCGAGCGAACGCAGGGCGGCATCCGGCATTGAGAACGACACCATGATCAGCAGCCGGGGTTCGCGCGCTGCGGTCCAGGGGCGCGGTTCGGATTGAAGTGTCAACGATCCCGTCGGGTCTTCGATGGAACTCGGCAGGCGCAGCAGCGGCTTCGTGCTTGGTGGTGATGCTCGCGTGACGCGCTGAATCTCGTCGGCATCCGGCTGGCTGCCCAGCGCCTGCCGCACGGCCTCTCGCGCCCGTTGCTGGGCCTGGTCCAGTTCGGCCGAATCCGGCGCCGGCGCGGACTGGCTCCACGCCGCCCACGCGAAGGCGCCGAAGCCCAGAGCCATCGACAGCATCAGAACGCGCAGCACAGCCGCTTCCTCCAGACCAGATGCGTCTGGTCCTCGCCCTCGTAGGGGAACTCGTGCCCGGCCGCCCAGATCGCGCTCGGCCGCCCGAACGGAATGCCGTGCTGCGTCTGCGCGATCGGATAGAGCTGCTGGGTCTTGTACTGCCCCTTGCGCAGGATCGGCTGGGCGATCGGTCCGCACATGGCGCCCGTCGTCGAGGTATCCAGCGCCACGAGCTGGCGATGCAGCTTGGCCGCCATGCGGTGCGTCAGCAGCAGACTGGTATCGGTGGCGCCGATGTGGTGCGCGTTGGTGCCCGCCAGCGGGTAGACCGAACCCTGCGAGCCGGAGCACCAGAACAGCTCGTCGATGCCGAATCCGACCGTCGCCGCGGCGGTATCGGCGATGCAGGCCGCCTGCGCCGCGATGTTGCCGAACAGGATCGCCTCCGGGTTGATCAGAAACGCCAGCTCATCGTCGTCCCACAGCGGGTCCAGCTCGGTGACGTAGACGAGGTCGAAGCTGTCCTCGCTCGCGCACATTGCCGAGGTCATCGCGGCGCCGATCCAGGACAGCACCGGAAACGTGTACCAGTGCACGTGGTAGAACGCGGCCTGATGCTGGCCATGGCCGCCGTCGCCGTGGGTGCCGCGCGTCGCGGGCATGTCGGACAGGGTTTCGCCGCCGAGCGTCGGCGAGCAGTACGGCGTGCGCACGACTTCGGCGACCCGCGCCGGCTCCCAGAAGCCGACGCCGATGCCATATCGAATGAACACCGGCGGCGGTTCCGGGCAGGAGCAGACCAGCGGCGCCGTATCGCCGCTGTCGGGCTCACCGAGGCTGACGGACGCCGGACCGATCGAGATCGGGAAGACGCAGGTCCAGCAGATGTCGTTGATCAGATCCGGAAACCCGCCGCCGCAGGGACCGGTCGCGCCGGCCGTCGTGCGCGTGCAGATCGCACCGCACAGCAGGCACAGGGCGACGGCCAGCCGAACGCGCACGCTCATGGCGCTTCCTCCGGATCGAAGCTGCGCAGGCGCAGGCGGTGGTCTTCCTGCTCCACGGTGGTCGGCACCTCGTGGATGCCGAGTGCGCGCACCAGCTCGCCGTTCTGGTCGAAATACACCGCCCGGCGTTCGAGGTGCTTCGCGGTATCGCCCGGCGAGCCACCGGTCAGGATCAGCTTGGCCGGCTGTGCAGAAGACAGCGTCCGTTCCAGCCAGTGCAACTGCACAGGGTCACCCGCGTCGACGAACACCAGTACGCGAGACAGCGGCCGCACATCGAGCGGATTGACTCGCGTGCCGGCGCGGATCAGCAGCTTGCCGTCCGCATCAAGCAGGTCGTCGGGCAGGGTGACGGAAGGGTCGAGCGTCCAGCTTTTGTCTGTCGTCGCGCGAGGCAGGCCGAGCGCGGGCGGGGCGCTGACGTAGCGCTCGGAACGTTCGCGAAGCTCGGATTCGAGCCGGGCGTTGCCGCCGTCGGCGAGCTTCGCCGCGGCCTTGCGCTGCATCGATGCGAGCAGGTCAGGTTCGGCGATCGGCCAGACCGGGCCGATGCGGCCGAGATCGGCAGCGTTGGCCGAAGCCGCGCGTTCAGAACAGACGCACAGCACGGCCCAGCACACGATCGCGCGGGATATAGCCGATGTCCGCATAGCGGGAGTCCAGCGAAAGCGGGTGCGGAGTCCACACCCAGTAATGATCCGGCGGCACCACGCCGACCGGGCCGGGCAGCAGCTCGCCGCGCGAGCTGGTGGTTTGCAGCTCGCCGACGTATTGGCCGTTGACGAAAACCCGGCGGTCGGCCGCATCGCGGGAAATCACGTCGCCGGGCAGGCCGCGCGCGATCTTCGTGAACTTCAGTTCCTTTGGGTAGAAACGGTTCGGCGGCGGGACGAAGACGATGGTGTCGCCGCGGCGCGCCGGCAGCGTGCCGAGTTCCACCCAGTAGACCAGGCCCGGCAGGCTGTCGCTGAGGT
This sequence comes from Gammaproteobacteria bacterium, assembly GCA_022599775.1. GTDB lineage: Bacteria > Pseudomonadota > Gammaproteobacteria > Nevskiales > Nevskiaceae > Banduia. The sequence goes on along the minus strand of JAHZLQ010000059.1, from coordinate 50,913 downwards.
TGAACCACAGCCGGTAGGGGGTCAGTGCGTAGACCAGCTGCTGCACCGCCAGGCCCGTCAGCGTCGAGGCCGCCAGAACGAGCATCGTCCGCCGCGCGCGGCGTATGCGCGGTGACGTGCGTGCATGGTGCCACCATGCGGCAACCAGGGCGGTCATGGCGCCGTCTCCCGAGAGGCTTCAGCCGACAGCCGCCGCTGCAAGGCCATGCGCAGTTCCGGCGTGCGGTCCGGCGCACCGCTGAGCACGGCCGGTGCGTTGAGCAGCACGATGCGTCCCTCGTCCGAAAGCTCGACGAGGGATGCTTCCAGCGCGTTGGCGAAGCGCTGCACTTCCGCTTGCTGCCGCGCTGGGTTCCAGTCGCGCTGCGACACGGCCGCGACGTGCTCGGCCAGCACGCGGTCGATCTGCACGACCGCCACGGCAGGCGGTGGCGAGAGCCAGCGCACGGCCAGAACCGTCAGCAGCGCGCTGCTCAGCCCGATCGCGCAGGCCAGTGCCAGCGTCGATGCCATTGGCGCAGGGGAGGGCGCTTCACTCATGTCTGCGCCTTGCGCTTCGAGGAACGCCGCACCAGTTCGTCCACCGCCTCGACCAGCGACAGACCGCGGGCCTGGGTGTCCTGCACGAACTGGAACTCGGCGCCCTGCGTCGAGTACAGCTTTTCCGAGAACGGATCGACGATCAGTCGCCCGACCGACACGCCTTCCGGCCCCTTGATCGCCAGCTCCGAATACATGCCGTCCTGCTTGTCCAGCGACAGCAGCAGTTCCTGCAGGCCGTCGTCCATCGCGATCTGCTGCTCGGCGCGCGCCTTGTGCACCGTCTCGGCCTTCTGCCGCAGCAGGCACAGAAAGTCGCTGTTCTCCAGCGCCGCGCGCGACAGGGCGGACTTGTAGTAGTCGTTGATGCTCTGCGTGATGGTCATGAACGCGCCGCCGTACTTGCGGGCGGTGCGGTAGCCGCGCTCGATGAACTTGCCGGCCTGGCCCTGGCCCATCAACTGCCAGGCCTCGTCGATGATCGCGAGCTTGCGGACGGAACGTTCGTGCCGGTACATCTCCTCGGTGATCGACAGCATCAGCGACAGCAGCACCACGGACTGCAGGTCCGGCGTATTGACGAGGTCGTCCAGCTCCAGCACCACCAGCGGGTTGTGCAGGGCGATCGTCGAGGCGCCGTTGAAATAGCGACCGTAGCTGCCGTCGCGCGTGTAGGGGAACAGCATCGTCGCCAGATCGCGCGCGGCCTCGTCATTAGCGCCCATCACCGCAAGCTCGGCGGCGACCGCAGTCGGTTCGGCATCCGCGCCGTACTTCTTCCAGCTTGCGACGATGGCCTGCTCCAGCACCGCGAGTTGCAGCGGCGACAGTGGGGCGTCCGGCGAGGCCATCTGCGCATGCAACTGCTTGAGCAGGGGCAGTTCCTCCTCCTGGAATTCGTCGGCATTGACCGTCGAAAACGGATTCAGGCACGGCCGCTCGGCGCGGGAGAAGCTCACGTACTGACCGTCGAGCAGGCGGCAGATGTTCAGATAGCTCTTGCCGGCATCGATGATGCTGACGCGCCCACCGGTGGAGCGCGTGGCCACCACCAGTTCGTTGGTGAAGAACGACTTGCCGGCACCGCTGGTCGCCGCGACCGCGACGTTGTAGTTGCCCTTGCGGTTGTCGAAGAAATCGACGAACTGCACCTGACCGCGCCGGCCGAAGGTCATCAGCAGCGGGGTTCCCGTGCCTTTCCATTCCGCCGTCAGCGGCGCTGTATTGACCGCATTCCAGGTCAGGCGCGAGCGCAGCAGTCCGAGTCGCTTCAATTCGTCGGCGAGCATCGGGCCAGCGGTCATCGGCAAGGCACAGCGCAGCGCCGCCAGCGCCGTGAACCGATCCTGCGACAGTTGCCAGCCCTGCGATTCGAACACCGAACGCAGCCGCTGCAGGCAGAACTCCTCCTCGCCGGCCCGCGCGAACGCGACGATCTGCCAGTGTGAGCGCAGCAGCCTGTGGCCGTCCTCCATGTTGCCGACCACGTAGTCCCAGTCGGCCTTGCGCTCCTTCCAGACCGGCACGAAGCGCCCGACTGGCGAATCCATCATCTGCGTCGCCCGCGCGGCCTTGAGCCGTGCGCTGCCCAGCGCCGCGACCTGGTCGGTCACATGGATGGTCTGCGTGTACAGCACCGGGCAGGGCAGGCGCTGCACATTGGAAAACAGCGCGCCGATCAATTCGCCCGATTGCCAGCCCGCCCAGTTCAGCGGGAACTGCCGCACCGAGAACGGCAGTACGGAGACGTTGAATCCCCGATGGATCAGCGACAGGCAGTCGCGCCCGACCAGCAGCAGCGTGTCGCGGTCGATCACCTGCTCTGCCAGCGGCACCTCCGGGTCCCAGCGCCACGTCGGCCGTGGCTCGGGCGACGGATTCAGCATGCCGTCCAGCGTGCCGATGAAGCGCTCCGCGTCCACGCGCAGATGGCCCATGTCGGCGCTCGCGAGAATGCCCTCGATTGCCGCGCGCACGCGCATCAGGTAATCCAGCTCGGAAGCGTCCGGCTGCCGCGGATCGATCGGCCGCGTCACACTGAGCAACACCCGCCAGTCGCGCAGCAGGAACACCTGCGAATCGAACAGAGACGCCCAGCAGCCGCCCCGAAGGTACGACGCTCGACGGTCGGCCAGCACCGAGAACAGGCTGCCGCCCCGCGGCCGCGCCTCGCGCCACCGATCCAGCAGGCCATGGACGTCCGGATCGGCCCACAGCGTGATCTGGACGCAGGTGCCCGCCTTCAGCCCCTGCGAGAACAGCCCGGCCAGCACCTTGATCCGTTTCAGATCCATGCCGACGGCCGGCGTCGCCTCGAGGACGAAACCGGCAGCGTCCCCGTTGAAGAACAGTTGTTTGTCGGGGTCGTAACTCTCGTACGGCAAAAGCCCGGACACACGCCGGGCCGATGCGATCCGTTGCATCTCCGCAACCGTCGGCGGCGGCAGCCCCCGCTCGAACCACGCGCCGGGCGGCTCCTCCGCGAACCACCGCTTCAGCTCGGCGCCGACTCGGCCGCGCAGGCGATCAAGGCTCGATGGCGTGAGGGGTTGTTCGCGGATGTCCATCCCAGGATTCGGCAGGCAAGCGGCAAAGGGGTTTGCTCGAAGCCTGGGGGAAGGGGCTCATGATGGGGAACCGGAAACTTCGCTGGCCGATGAGGTGATTTCGGTTGCGATTCGAGGTCCGCTCTGTGCCATTAGCTGCCAGTCGAGCCAGCGACAGTGAGGTTCCAAGAACAATCGTCGAGCTGCTCAATGCTTCGACTCGACCGTTGCAGACTGAGCCTTCCCGGCACCGAGTCTTGCTGATACGGTAGATCAATGAACGAAATCTACGTGAGTACGGATATCGAAACAGATGGCCCAATTCCTGGGCCGCATTCAATGCTTAGCCTCGGCGCGGCAGCCTACCTTCCAGATAAAACCCTTGTCTCAACTTTCACAATGAATTTCGCGGAGCTTCCGGGCGCAACGGCTGATCCGGAGACCGCACGTTGGTGGCAGACACAGCCGGAAGCTTGGGCAGCTTGCAGGTCAAATCTTCGAGAACCTCTGGAGGCTATGAAGGAATATTTGGCATGGGTGAAGTCATTGCCCGGCCGTCCGGTTTTTGTTGCCTATCCGACAGGATTCGACTTCCTATTCGTATATTGGTACCTAATCCGATTTACCGGCGAGAGTCCTTTCAGCCACTCGGCCCTGGACATCAGATCGTATGCGATGGCGGTGCTGAAGAAGGACTACAGAGAATCAAGCAAGAAAAACATGCCGAAAAACTGGTTTGATCCTAGAAAGCACTCTCATGTAGCTCTGGATGACGCCATCGAACAAGGTACTCTCTTCTGCAACATGCTTCATGAAAATATCGCAAAGCTCTAGGTGCGCTCCGACTTCGACCTATCGCGGGAATGACAGCTCTGAGAGTTCCTCGTCGTCGTCCGATTTATAGAGCCTGGGTTCATCATCGGTAATGAGAAGAGACATGGTGAAGTCGTAGTTGTCCGAGCGAATCACAGCTTCAGTGACCCGCTCTCTGAACCATACCCCGGGCGGGTGCTGGACGGGATCGATTCTTCCGACCATGAGCTGTTCGTTCGAGGCCGGCGAAGCCTCGGGAACAGGCGTGACAAATCTCTTTGCGAAGTAAAATCCGGATTTGAACGCCCGACGGCTGGATTTTCCCCAGTCTATGAATCCGTCTTTCGATATAACGAGCGCTGCGCTGAGAGAGGTGTATTCGAGCCAGCGCAGAGTAACGGCGAGCAGCGATACATCGTAACGCTCGGCACACTGCGACAAGCGTTCCCAGCTGGGCTTTTCTTTCGGATCTAACTGGCGCCTGAAGTCGCGGAACGGCATCAGAAGGTATGCGGCGAAGGTGTTGGCATCAAGCTCGATCCGACGATAGTCCGAATCTTGGCGAGCTATATCGGAGGAGTTGCAGTTAAACCCCTCAGGAAATTCGGCTCTGTGCATTAGGTAGTGCCCGAACTCGTGCGCGAGGGTGAAGTTGATTCGCCCAGCTGACGCGATGCCGTCGTTGAAGACGATGGCCCAGCCGCGGTCGGGAGCAATCTGGATCAGCGCGCCGTCGAAGCCAGGCAGCTTGTCCCCGATCGCGGTCTCGATTCTGTCATTCGGGTAGAGAAGTCTTGAGATCTCAAGGGCGACGTCCTTCACCTTGACTGGAAAGCGATCAACACCCAGCGCGTGATCAAGTACTTTCGTCACTCGATTAGCGTGCTTGGCGCCGATGGCGCTTTCATTCATCTCTTGGGCTCGCCGGCGAGCAGCTCGACAATTTGACGAACCTTCTCTTTCGTTTCGTCGCTGAGGCCTTCGTATCTTCGGAAGAACGCGGCGTTTGCTACCGCGCTGGAGGGCTCTTCCTGCCCATCGTCCAGCAGGTAGTCGGCGGTGACACCGAGTACGGCACCTATCGCCGTCAGCTTCTCGGCCGACGGGCGCGGCGGATTCCGATTTTCCAACTCCCAGATGTAGCCCTTGCTCGCACCCGAGCGCCGACCCAGTTCGTCGAGTGTCAGCCCCTTGTCTTTCCGTAAGCGGCTGATCTTGCTCCCAAGCTTTTCTGCCACTAAGCGCCCTCCATCACGTTCAGAGTAGACATACTTCTGATACTTGACATCCGATTTCTCGTTGTTCAGTATTCACATACTTTCTGTGAGGTCACTTTAGCATGGCCCGTTCGACAACCAACATCCCTACGTCGGCCGCGAAGGTTGCGGCCAAGCGGGCGCCATCAGTCCGCAAGGGTTCTAAGGGCGGCAGCGGTCGGGAGGGCACGGTGAGTCCGTCCACGAAATTGATCGTTTGGACGCGGTCCGCGGGCATCTGCTCTGCACCCGGCTGTCGTCAGGTGCTCCACCGTGATCCGTTTCTTTTCAAGCCCGGGAGCTTCGGGCATCTCGCGCACAACGTCGCCGCGAGCGCGAAGGGGCCTCGGGGAGATGCGATTCGGTCGAAGGTACTGGTTGATGATCCGGAAAACCTGATCATGATGTGTCCGGCTTGCCACAAGGTGGTTGACGATGGGGGAGCCGCCGAGTACCCGGAAGAACTGCTTTGGCAGTGGAAGGAAGATCACGAGCGCAGCATCGAGCTCTTCGCGTCGATCAGGGGAGATAAGCTCGCGGGCCTGCTGATTTGCACCGGAAAGATTAGGGGTGTTTCGAACTCCGTCACCGACGCCGCCGCTTTGGTGGCTGCTGCAAGGGCCGGCTACCGGCCGCTGAGCAAGCCAAGGCGGATTAGCCTCTTCGACGGTAACAGCGCAGATGGAACTCCCGAGTGGTGGAAGGGCCAGCTATTCCAGCTCCGCCGCGAAGTCGATCAGGCGATCGAAGCTTTTAAGGGCAAGGACTACACGATGGCCGTCTTTGCCGTGGCGGAAATGCCTGCTTTGATTGCTCTCGGCTTTCTATTAGGGGATGAGCAGGACGTTATTCCGTTCCAATACGACCGAACGGAGAGCAGCTACACGTTCACCGCTCCAAACGAACCGCCGGTCAAGTTTACGACCACGTTCCCCGACACCATTTCGCCCGATGGCGTTGCACTTGTGATTTCGATTACAGCCCCAATCAATCACGAGCGAGTGGTCAGAGCACTGGGGGGACGGGCCTTGTCGATCGTCGAAATCCGCGCCGAGGGTACCGGGCGTCTCATCGTCAGAACGCCGGCCACGATCGCTGCCTTTAAGCGCGCTGTCATCGAATGCGTGGACCGGATCGAGGCGCTCGCCGGGCACAAGGTTCCGATCAGCGTTTTCCCCGCGATGCCCGCACCCCTCGCAGTGGCGTTGGGGACTACCATCATGCCGAAGGCGCCCGTAAAGCTCATCGTTTTCGATTCGAATGGCCCGATGGCCGAATTCCGCCCTGCAATCACGTTGCCCTAGTTGGAGACATCAATGAGCATCCCGAAGGCTACCTTTGACTCGCTGCCGGACATCGACGACCCGCAGTCATTCGCAGCATGGGAAGAGACCGTGCTGAGCCTGGTCGACCAGTTCTCACTAACTCAAACTCAGTATGAGCTCATTGAAGGGCGCTACAACACGGTCGCGGGAATCTTCGAAGCTCCTCACGACCCGAGGCTCAACGGGGTGCATTTCCACCCGCAGGGCTCCTTCCTGACACGGACAGTCATCAAGCCCCCAAGCGCGGGCGAGATCGATGTCGACGGAATCGCTTGGTCGCCGGACGGGGACCTGAAGGCTATCGATCTGTACGATGCCGTGCACGAGGAGCTCAATTCAAGGGTCCGCACCGACCGCGAGGTCGCGCGTAAGAACCGCTGCTCGCGCATCGAGTATGCGGATGAGTCGCCCTCGTTCCACATGGACGTCACGCCGGCAATCAATGCTTTCGGAAACGTTGAGGGCAAGAACGGTGATGGAAAGCTCATGGTTCCGGACCTCAAGGAGATTGAATTCGGCAGGACGGGCTACAAGCCCAGTGCCCCCAAGTTGTATGCCACCTGGGTGAATGACTCCGCCGAGAAATACTCGATCGTCCTCAAGAGGGCATACGCCGCCGAATCGCACACGCGGGATGCCGTGACCGGGAGCAGCGAACCGCTGCCGGACAAGGAGGTACTGGACCACTTCGACCCGCTGCGGGCGTGCATCAAACTGCTCAAGTTCCACCGCGAAAAGTTCTTCGCCGGACACACAGATGCCGACTTCCGGCCGATCTCGGTGCTGTTGACGACCCTCGCTTGCAAGGCGTACCGGAAGATCGCCACGGCCTCAATGTCGACCCCGCTCTCACCGATGAACGCCATCATCGCGATCGTCGATGCTCTCCCTGCACAGTTTGACAACGGACCCAGCGGCGGAGAGTGGAAGCTCTCGAACCCGGTCCTCACCACCGAAAACTTCGCCGAGCGCTGGAACGAGCAGAAGGACGGTCATCGGCGTAAGCGCGCGTTCTCCGAGTGGCACGCGCAGATCAAGATGGATGTCCGCCTGGGGCTGAAGGGCTTCCCCTCCCCCGAAGATTTCACCAGGACTGTTGTAGAGGCGATCGGTGTCAGGGGCGCATCAAGCAAGGTCGAGAACATCCTCAACCGCGAGCTCGCGAGCGGCGGCCCGGTGTTCGGGTTGTCGATGGAAGCGATCGACAACGCCGTTTCCGCCTCTGCCGCGAGCCGCGTCTTCGGGATTGGACGTGAACGGCCGCGTCAGGACCCTGAGCCGCCCCGCCGGCTCGCTTGAATCGATCATTGGGCGAATACCTGACCGCTGTCGACGTGGCAGCCGCACTTGAGAGCCGGCTTTCCGCAGAGGCAGGCCTGAAGTACGAAAGGATCGAGCCGGGGAAGATCAGCAAGCTCATCGGGTCGGGCATGCATGCGACCTGGTCGATGCGGCTCAAGCCGGACTACCTCGGTATCACCCGGACCCTCTACCTGGCCCTGCCTGAGAAGGTTGCAGTCGATCCCCCGATTGCCGCGGTTGTTCCAGTTGCGTATCAGGAGTGGCCACATGCCGAGCGGTCAGGTCGGCTGTGTCTCTGGGAAAGAAACGCGCCGATCAATCGCACATCGTGCTCAGGGCTTGTCGGTGATTTCTTCGAACAAGTCGGCGGCGTCCTGCACTTCGCTCAAGAGACGACTGACCCCGAGGAACGGCGTGCGGAATTCGAACGTGAGTGGCTCAGCTACTGGTTGCCGAGAAATGAGACTCGCGCCCCGTCCAGGGCCTACCTCATCACGAGGCCCCCGTCAGCAGTTACCGGTCTGTTCGCGCAGACGCTGATTCGAGCAGGCACCTCCCGCGACTTGCCGAAAGGCCATTTCCGAACCTCCGGCGGGTACTGGAGGCCGATCACGCTTTTCTCCAGTAGCCTCGACGAACTGAAGCGGTGGGGCAACGATTTCCGCCCGGTGTCCGCACTCCCAGACGTCGAAACAGCCCTGTACATACCCGTGCGGAATGTCGTGACGCCCGGCATGCCGCGGTCGCTCCCAGAGCTGTGTGCATGGGTGTCAGCCTGCGCAGGCAGCGCCGCCACTGAAGAACTGGTCGAGACGCTTGAAAGCCTGGAAGGCGACGGGCGACGGTTGCCCGTCGTATTCGGACTTCAGACGGCACAGGGCTACGCACTGAATGGCGCAACGATCAAGAGCAAGCTGAAATCGATCGGCCCTCGTGGACGTTTCCGTCGCAAGCTTCTCCGTCAAGGTTCGAAGCGGGTGGACGCGGAACCCAACTGGTCAGTGCAGGCGACCATGGTCGACCAAGCCGACCCGGGCTGGATGCAGGATCGAAACGTCGACGGTGACGTGCGTCCGCTTCGCAGTAAGCACGTCGTCGTGATCGGTTGCGGGATGCTTGGCGCCCCCATTGTCGAAACGCTCGCGCGCGCCGGCGTTGGCAAGCTGACCCTGATCGACCCCGATGTGTTCGAGCCTGCAAACGTCGGACGCCACGTACTTGGCGCCAGCTACATTGGTCAACGAAAGGTCGACGGGATTGCACACCATGTACGTGCGAGCATCCCGAGTGTCGAGGTTGTGCCGTTGAGCAGAGATGTCGCGGACCAGATGGACCCATGCCCGTTTGATTCGACGGTTGACCTCGTCATCTGTTGCACCGCTGATGCGCGCTCCGAACACTACCTCATGGAACTTCGACGGACGACTTCCGGCTTCCCGCGGAAGCTCCTGATTTGCTGGCTGGAGCCGTATGCGGTCGCCGGCCATGCACTGCTTTCCTTGGACCCTGCGGATGATCTTCAGGGACTTTTCGATCCGAAGGGCGAGTTTCTTCAGCCCTGTATCGACTGGCCATCAGGCCTTCCTGTCCATAGGATGGCTGCGTGCCAAGCCACTTTCCAGCCTGCTGGAATGTCCGCTGCGATGGGTGCTATCGCGATGTGCGGCACGATTGCCTTGGACGCTCTCCAAGACCCCGGCCAGAGCGGACGTCATGGCTTCTGGTTTGCTGACGGTGACCGTGTGCGGCGCTTTAAGGGCACACCTGCGCCATGGACGTTCAACCTCACGCCGCGCGCCCACCTCGAACAGCCGACTCTGCGCCCATGAGCCTTCAAGCCGTCGTATTCGCCGACGGAGCTGGGACGCTATTCGAGATCGCGCCACCAGTCGTCAGCTTGCTGCATCAGCGGCGCCAGAAACACTTCTGGAATAACGAACGGGGTGGACTGCTCTTTATGCAGCAGACTTTCGAAAGCACGATCAGGGTCATGCTCGCTACTCCGCCGCATCGCAAGGACAAGGCAACGCGGGCATCCTTGATTCTGGACCGCACACGATGCTCTCGGGAGATTAAGCGCTACAACGATGAGGGGTTGTGGCTGATCGGCTATTGGCACACTCATGCTGAGAACGAGCCCAGGATATCGCCGGCCGATGTCACTTCGTTCCGAGATATCCTTCACGGCCCTGGCTTCAACGCGACCGCGCTAATGGCCTTGATCGTAGGCAATGCTGACCGGAACGATTTCTTTTCCGCATACATTCTAAGGAAAGAGAGTGTTGAGGAGTTGCGATTCTTCAGGCTCCCGGCGCCAGACAGGAAGTCGTAGGGACCGCAGACAACGCTATCGCCAAGTGATCGCCGACTGCGTTGTGATCAAAAGGTAATGGGTGGCTTTTTCCCGCCGCTGAAGGAGAGGGAACCCGAGCTCTTCGCTTGGTGCAGCAGGCTTCAATCGTATGCCAGCTTCTGCGCTACGGCCGTCGCGCCAGAAGGCCTGCTGAGCGGCTCGCGCGACCGTCCGGTTTGGGCTGGTTGCAGCCCATCAGCGCCAATTCTCAACCAACCACTCGCTGTTCCCGATTCGGACGTAGACAGACGCTGCGTCGTGAAAGTCCCCCTCTCCATCCACGAACGGAAGAACGTTGATGCGCAGAACCCGCGGTGTCGATAGCGAGGGTTCGCCCTGTCCGGCCTTGATCGGTTGTGTCGTGCTGGCGATGTCAGGCGCCCGCAGTTGCTCTGCCTGGCCGGTCGCTGCCGCATGTATCCGGCTCACGGATCGGCAGCCGCCCGAACTGATGGGTGCGCCGCACGAATATTTCGGTGTCGTCGAGCACCCGAGCAGGGTGGCGCTGGCGACGATTATGGTAAGGAGAATCTTCATGGCGGTGCTTCTCGACGGTGATTCGGCGCGGTGACGCCACCTGGGGTTGGCCCGACGGCAGAGGCATCCGGCGTTTCGCGGCGCATCACGCGTTCGAACGCCTCCGGCAGGCGCACGCCTTCGTTGAACACCACGTCGGTCTGCCGGCCACCTTCGATCTCGATGATCGGATACAGCTCGTTGGCGCGGTCGATGTAGTAGTCGGCGATGCGTTCCAGGGCATTCGCGGTGCCCTGGGCGATGCCGTGTTCGGCGATGTCGGATGGCGGGATGGTCGAGACGGTGCCCAGGGCACTGGTCGCGGTCTGTCTGTATGACTGTGCGATGGCGGAACCGACGCCGCCGGCGATGCCGGCGAATAGTGCCCGCGCAATCGTGGCGCCTTGCTTGCTGACGAGCCGGCCGCGCAGGCCGACCTTGCCGTCCTCGCCGGACACGTAGCCTTTGACCGGCAGTTCCATGACCTCGCGCGACTGCAGCACGCAGGACAGCAGTTCCAGCCGGATGTAGGCACGCTCCGAGCTGAGGTCGCCGTAGCCGGCGCCCGTGACGAAGCATTCACGGACCTGCTGGCGGTAGCGGTTCGGCAACCAGGCGTTGTCCGCCAGGCGCAGCAGCACCGGGTGCGGATTGGTCTGCGCGAGGCCGCCGGTCGGTGCGTCCAAGCCGGAAAGCAGGGTCGCGGAAACGAAGCTCACGGGCAGGAAGTTGTCCAGCGTGGGTTCGTCGCCGGAGGCGGCCTGCCCGCTGGATCGACTGCTGACGGAAATGCTCATGATGCTGCCCGGTGAACTCGGTGCGACGTGCGGTGTTCCGGACGTCGGGATCGGTGGCGGCGATGGTGGCGCGGCGGATACCCTCGTGGCCGCGTTGGCTCCGGGCAACGGCGGTAGCGGCGGACGCTGGGCGTCGGTCTCGTTCCTGCGGTCGGTGCCCGCATCGTCTCGCTGATCGTCCACTCGTTTACGGTCGATGCTGTGCAGAATTTTCGATTCGTCCTTGCGATCGAGTTGGTCGCGCAACGCACCGAGGTCCTTGCGCAGTTGATCGTTGTCCCGACGCAGGGCCTTCAGTTCGGCTTCCGATCGGCTGATCCAGATGTCCATCGGGTCGATTGCCCCGGAGGGTTTGCCGAAGTCGGCGGCGTAGTCAGCTGACGGATCGACGCGATGCGCTGCGCCCGCCTTGCGCCGCGGATCGGACAGCCACAGCCCGAAGACGACGATGGCGATGACGGCCGCGAACGCGCCGATCGTGATCGCCGTCTGGCGCTTGCGGATCGCCTCGCTCGTCGGCAGCTTCGGCAGCGGCATCAGCGCCCCCTTGCGAGATAGACCTCGGTGCTGCCGCCGGGCGGCACGGTCGGGGTGCCGATCGCCACGGCGCAGAGGTCATCGTAAATGTGAGAGAAGCGGGATTCATCCAGGTGCAGCTCGGCTTTGGACGTGTTGCGGATGGCCCAGACCTCGCCGCGGAGTGAGGCTCCGTTCCAGCGCTCCAGCAGTCGCACCTGCGTGCCATCCCAGCCGCGCAGCTTCTGGTCCAGGTGCTCCGCGGCGTATTCCGGCGGAATGGCACGCGGCGAGCTGGCCATGCCGCGGATCAGCGTCTTGATGCGTTGCAGGTGGTCATCGGCCAGGGTGCCACTCGGTGTGGCGAGCGGCGCCGGTCGCGGCGTGGGCTTCAGGTGGATGGTCTGCGACGGCACGTCGGCGACGCGCGCCGCCAGCGTGTAGGTGGCGCCGAATTCGTCGCGCACGAAGAAGCTGAACACCTGTCCCGGCGCCTTGCCCAGCGGGCGGATGTAGATTTCGCCGGCTTCTGCATCCGGCTGTGCCTGCATGGCGCCTTCGACGGCCCAGACCTTGGCGATGTGGCGGCCGTCGCTCATCGTCAGGCGCGTCAGCTCCTGCGCCGAGACGGTCACCTCGACCGCACCGCCGTCGCCGACCGGGACTTCAGCCGCCCGGACGCAGGGCGTCGCCAGCATCACCGCCAACGCCAACGTGAGCGTCAGGGCCGGGCGGGCGAGGCCGGTCCGCGAAAGGATCGCGTTCATCGGTTTCTCCGAATTCCGAGACGAACAGCCGCGCGTCCCGGTAGGTGAATTGCAGGCGGTAGGTCACGCGCTGCGAGGCCAGCAGTTGCTCGCCGACCATCGGCACGCGGTTGCCGGTGATGGCGACCTGCCGATCGGCCTCGCGCACGCGCACGGACAGCGGGTGGAAGACCTGGGCCAGACTGTTGCGCTCGATGCGCTCGGCTTCCAGGCGCAGCGTTGCGGCAAGCCGTGCATGCGCATGCGGGTCGACATGTTCCAGGAACAGCGCGGACCGGCCGGGGAAGTTGTCCTTCTGATAGGTCAGCACCAGATCGCTGAAAAACAGCGCCATTTGCTCCAGGTACTCGCGCGAGACCTGCTCGCCGTGCACCCAGAACGCCTGACCGATGGTTGCCGGCGTCACGATGATCCGCTCGCTGGTGCTGATCGTGAGCAGCCTGCCGGTCAGCAGCAGATTGGACACGCCGAGCATCAGCGCGAGCGTCATCCACAGGTTTCGACGGCGGATCGCCTCGGAGAGCGCACTGGCATAGCGCCGGTATTCCACCGTCAGCCCCCGATGTACTCGCGCACATGGCTCGGCGCCGGCGAGCGGAACCACCAGTCCGACGGGCTGTACCAGTACAGCGCGCGAATCACGAAGCCCTTGCCGCCCGCCTGCTTGAGCCGGGCATAGGCGCGGGCCGCCGCCAGTCCGGATGCGCAGCCCACCAGGAACATCAGCGCACTGCCCATCAGGCTGAACAGGATGACGCCGCAGAGGAACACCGCGGCGTCATCCAGCGCCCACATGAAGAACAGCGGCGGATCGTCCAGCGTGCGCGGGATGTAGAAGCGCTCTTCCATCGCCGATCGATCAGTAGATCAGGGCCGAACCGAAGATCTGATCGATGATCGTGGGCCCGAGCGCTCCGAAGATTGCCAGCACCATGCCGGCCGCGGCGATCACGACCTTCCCGGTGCCGGCGGCCACGCCCATCATCACCAGCCCACCCGTGATCGCGATGCCCCGGCCCAGATAGCCGGTCGCCGCGTCGTAGATGAACTGGTAGAAGGCAAGGAATTCCTCGCCGGTGGTCGAGGCAAGCGCGGCCAGAGGCAGCAACAACAGCAAACCCGGCAGCAGCAGGGAAGGGCGCGGTGGCTCGTGAGCTTCGGGACCCGGCGAGAGATACTTCAAAACAGCGTTACGGTATTTCATGGGGATTACTCCGGTGATTGCGCGAAAGGTCGATCGCCCCGTCGGTTGCGCGAGACTGGCGGGGCGCCGATGGCTGAGTCCCCGGACCGGGGCTCAGTCGGATGGACGGGCCGGGACGGCGGGCGGACCGAGCTGGTGTGCGACGCGCCGTGCGTATGCTTCCCGGCGCTCGCGGGCAGAGGGCGAGCGAGCCGTCCCCGCGTTGTAGGCGCCGACGGCCTGCCAGGTGTAGCCCAGCCGGTGAATGTTTCCCGCCAGCACCCAGGCGCCGACCCAGATCGAAGTGCAGGGCTCGTAGAGCGACTCCGCGGCAAAGCCCATCTCGCGCAGGGCGGGAAGCCAGCGCGAATTGATCTGCATCAGGCCAACATCCCAACTGCCATCCGGGTTGTGGTGGACGGCCAGCGGATCGAGCCCGCTTTCGGTTCGGGCGATGGCAATCAGCAGTTCGGGGGCGATGCGGTAGTGCTGCGCGGCGGCGCCGAAGCAGTGATGCCACATCGACGAAGGCTCGCCCGTGTGCGCACCCGCGGAGTACGCCGCGATTGTTGCTGCCTTGAGCAGTTCTCGAGGTATGCGTCGCCACAACTCGTGGCTCCCGACTCATTGCCGACTGGTGCGGCGGTGAAGGTCAGGGTGCGTCGGGATGGGCGGTCGTGGTACCAGAAACTCGGCTGAGTTCGGATGCGATTTCTGGGCGCGCGCGGGGCGATGGTTGGTGGGCGGCTTTGTGCCAAAAGCGGACGCTCACATGTGGGTAGGGTGTAGGGCGGGAGCAGCGCAGCGAATCCCGCCTTTCGCAGGTGTGGGGTGCACGTGGAGCATGGGCAACCCGCGGCCGGCGGGATACGCCTTCGGCTTTCCCGACCTACGACGCTTGCCGGCATCGATGATGCTGACGCGCCCGCCGGTGGAGCGTGTGGCCACCACCAGCTCGTTGGTGAAGAACGACTTGCCGGCACCGCCGGTCGCCGCGACCGCGACGTTGTAGTTGCCCTTGCGGTTGTCGAAGAAATCGACGAACTGCACCTGACCGCGCCGGCCGAAGGTCATCAGCAGCGGGGTTCCCGTGCCTTTCCACTCCGCCGTCAGCGGCGCCGTATTGTCAGAACCAGAAACGCACACCCACGACATAGTTGGTGACGCTTGGCTCCTCGCCATTGGCGCGCGCATAGTCGGCGCTGTCGCCGATCTTCCACTCCCGCTCTATGCCGACGTAAGGGGCGAATTCGCGAGCGAATTCATAGCGCAGGCGCAGCCCCAGCTCCGCGGTGTCGACGCCTGCCCCGATGCCCAGTTTGGCGATGTCCTGCGCCGATAGATTCACCTCTCCGCGCGGTTGCAAGATGAGGCGCTGGGTGATGCGTTGGTCCAGTTCGGCCTCGATCCGCCCGGTCAGATCGCCCTTGTCCGAGATGAAGGCAGCGGCATCGATTTCGAACCTGTAGGGCGCTAGCCCCTGAACGCCGAAAACGGCGTGGGTGCGGGTAGAGCCGGTCAGGTCTTGTCGGACGCCGGCCTGGACGTCCCACCACGGGGCGATGGCATGGCTCCACAGAGCTTGGATTTCGGCGTCTTCCGCATCCTCGCCGGATGTTCCTTCGCCTTCGGACTTGAACCAGATCTTGTCGTAGTCGCCGCCGTAGTAGCCCTGGACGTCCCATAGATAGCCATCGGCGCCTTCGCGGGCACGGTACTCCGTTCGATCGGATTGGAACCAGCCGACTGGCATGCCGCTGACCTGCCGCATTACCTGTAGGCGGGAGGCATTCATCCGCTCCGAGCCAACCGCCTCGTCGGCGGCGTAGACTGGACCCTCGTATGCTTCGGGGGGGGGCGGTCTCTCGGGGACCGGCGCGTCGCCCTGCGCCGGTTGGGCAGTCAATTGCGAGTGGTCCATTTCCCCTCGCTTCATTTGGGCGTGATCCATTCGGGTATGGTTTGGCTCGCCGTGATTCATCTGCGAAAGATGCGTGGATGGTTCCTCGGCTGCATCGGAGGCCGCCCGCTCCTGAGCCAGAGCCGGCGTTGCGAGAACAAATAGCGGCAAGAAGCAGATCGTGCGACGGATCATTCGTCTCCCCCGCCCAGCGGGCGAACGGTGACGATCTGAAACATGCCCGTGTGCATGTGGTAGATCAGATGGCAGTGAAAAGCCCAGTCACCCGGCTCGTTCGCGGTGAGATCGAACTGGGCCGCTCCACCGGGCTGCACGATAAGCGTGTGTTTCAGGGGCTGGCGGCCAGGTGGCGCGCCATTGACCAGTTCGAAGAAATGGCCATGCAGGTGGATGGGGTGCGCCATCATCGTGTCGTTGACGAGCTTCACGCGGACGCGCTCGTTGTAGGCAAAGCGGATCGGATCGTCGGTGACGGCGGAGAATTTCTTGCCATCGAACGACCACATGTAGCGTTCCATATTGCCGGTGAGGTGGATCTCCTTCAGCCGCGTCGGATGGCGCTGATCCGTATTGGGTCTCGCTGCAACGAGCTGTGTATAGGTGAGCACCCGGTGCGCGACATCGTTTAGGCCGATGCCCGGATCGTCCATGCGGTCGATCGGGTCCATTGCGACCATGTCGAGTCCGGGACCGGCCTTGACGTTCGGCGGCAGCGTGGAGGCATCACGCATGTTCATGCCTCCCGAAAAGCCCATTTCCGCCATGCTGGCGTCCTGCTCATCCATGCCGCTCATGCCGTGCATATCCTGCGGTCTCCCACCGGACATGCCGTTCATGCTGCCAGCGCGCCCGCCGCTCCCACCCATGTCCATGCCCATGTCCGCCATCGTCAGCAGCGGCGGCTTGCGAAGCGCGGGGTAGGCGATTTTCGCCCCTGGCCTGCTGGTCAGCGTCGCGAGACCCATGCCCGAGCGGTCTATCGCCTCAGCGACGAAGCCGAAGGCATCGGCACCCTGCGGCTCGACGATCACGTCATAGGTCTCGGCGTTTCCCAATTGGAACTCGTCGGTTTCGACGGGCCGGATGTTCTGTCCGTCGGCCGCGACAACAGTCATCGGCAGGCCGGGAATGCGCACGTTGAAAAAAGTCATCGCAGCGCCGTTGATGATCCTCAGGCGAATGCGTTCGCCGGGTTCGTAGGCAAGCTCCAGTCCGTCTTCAGGCCCATGGCCGTTGACCAGGAACGTGTAAGTGGAGCCGCTGACATCAGCGATGTCGGTCGGCATCATCCGCATCCGCGCCCACATGCGGCGTTCCGCTGCGCTCAGCGGATAATCGTCCGTCCAACTGGGCTGGTGATAGTTGAAATAGCTTTCGCCGACTTTCAGCTTGCGGATGATCTCGTGCGGATGCATCGGCGACCAGTCACTCAGCATCAGCACATATTCGCGGTCATATTCGAACGAGTCTGGCTCGAGCGGGTCGATGATGATCGGGCCGTAGTGGCCCATCGGCTCCTGCAGCGTATGCGCGTGCCACCAATAGGTGCCGGATTGGCGGATGGGAAAGCAATAGCGGAACGTCTCGCCCGGCATGACCGCAGGCATGGTGACGCCCGGCACGCCGTCCATCCGGAAGGGAACGAGCATGCCGTGCCAGTGGATCGACGTGCCGTCCGAGGCATTGTTCACGAGGTCGACGGTGAGATCCTGCCCTTGTTTGAGACGCAGCAACGGGCCGGGAAGCGTGCCATTGATCGTCACGGCCGGGCCGCTGCGCGCGCCGGTGGCAAAATGCGCATCCTCGACGAACATCGACAGGTGTTCGCCGGAAAGAACGTCGCTCCCCTTGCGCGCAATCGTTCCGGTCTCCCCGCCGCGTGCCCAAGCGGGAATGGCGCTGGCAAGGCCCGCCAAGCCCGCTCCGTATACGCCGCAGCTGAGGAATTTGCGGCGATTCATGAATGTCATCAGGACTTTCCATCAGGATTCTGTCCATCGTTACGCACTAGACAGTTTTATCCCTCAGGAAATTTGCAGTTTCTCGCGCAGTCTGGTGCGCGCTCGATAGACACGCATCTCAACGGTCTTCTCGGAAACGCCGAGCAACTCGGCCACCTCGCGCTGGCTGCGTCCGTCGATGGCGACAAGAACCAGCGCTTCGCGCAGCCGGATGGGGAGTCGTTCGATCTCGCACGCCGCGCGTGCGAACTCCTGGTGCCCTATGACGATGTTTTCGGGGTTGGGCGCATCGTCCTTTGCGATTTCTTCCTCCAGCCCCCGACCAAAGCCGAGAAAGCTCGCCGCTTTTCGGCGCCGCAAACGGTCGCGACACTTGTTGATCGTTACGGTGGTCAAGTAGCCGCTGATTGGACGGCTGGCATCCAGTCGCCGACGATCGATCCAGACCGACGCCAGCGCATTCTGCACGGCTTCCTGAGCTTCCGAGGGCGATGCCAGCATCCGCCCGGCGAGCGCCAGCAGCCGCGGCACATAGGGCTCGACGAGTTGGTCAAAGGCCCGCTGTTCGCCGACCTTCACCCGCTCAACGAGATCATGTTCGGTCGTGTCTGCCACCTGTCAGTCATTCGCGACCGTCGCCGGTCAAGGATTTTGATATCTGCCGATCAAATCTCTTCTGCTGCTCTTCGTCGAGCAGGCTGCGCATGGCGAAGACGTGACGTACGGTGGCCTTCTGCAGTTCTCCCATCTGCACATGGACCTGATCGATCGCTGCGCTGACCTTCGGTCCATAGGTGTGCTCCTGCTGCATGGCGGTCGCCAGGTTGGCATTGGCGGCTCGCAGTTTCGCTTCGCGCGCATCACGCTCATCGGCGAATTCGCTTTCCAGGAGATTCAGCTTGGTCTCCTGATCTGCGCTGAGGTGAAGTTCGCCATGCACAAATTCATGGAGGCTACGGCCCGGCGCCGGACCGCTCCAGTGCTCCACGGCAATGGCGCCCAGGCATCCTGCTGCTGTGGCAAGGAGGATGGCGAGTACGATGTGTATTCCGGTGAGTTTCACGACTGAACGTGAAGCAATACTGCCGGTGACAGATTCGCGCCAGCGAAGGTCTGGTCGAATGGCGGCTCAGCCTGCGCAAGTGCGCCGACGGCGCCGATCCCTCCACTCAATCCAGCTGTGAATATGACAGCGAATAGCGCAAGCCGACGGCGCGCATTCGCGGCTTCGGCCATCTCTCCTGCGCGCAGCCAAACGCCATCCATGAAGCCATCGGGAACGGGGCCGGGCGGCCTCCTTCCCAGCTGCCGAAGGGCCTCATCCAATCGGGTTTCCTGTTCCATACTTTGTCGCCCCCAGCTTTCACTTCAGTCTCATACGCGCGAGCACGTCGTGACCCTCATGCGCCCCTAATTTACCTCCTCAAAAATTTCGAGGGGTAGGGCCGCCTGGTGCGTAGAGGAGCTGTCAAGATCGCCGATCCCCCGGCGCGGGCCAACTGGAGAAGCATGTGCACACGCCTCGCGTGAACCTCTTCCGCCTGTACTGGCGTCGGCGCTCTATTTCTTGCCTGCCGCTCGGAGCTTTGTTCTAGCAAGGAGCGCACAACACGTAATACACCATTCGCGATCCCACTGCGACCGCTGTAAGCAAGATGTCACGGCCGCTCTGCCTCCAACGGCTACAAAGGACCACTCACAATGAAAATGATCATTTTTGGCTTCACCGCCATCGCCCTTTCCGTATCGACCGCACTGCTGGCCGAACAGGCGCCGACATCGGAGGCGCACGACGACCATGGCGAGATGGCCTGCTGCCAGAAGAATGAAGACGGCAAGATGCCGTGCACGATGGATCATTCGCAAATGGGGCATGGCGGGATGAGCGGCGGGCAGATGGACCATGAGGGAATGGGAATGGCCCACCGTTCCGCCGACGCCGGCCGCGACATGACCCATTGCGGCAAGACCGACGATAAGCAGGGCCACCCCGCGATGGACGGCGATAGCCACGCCGGGCAGGGCGCCGCTGACCAGGCCCAGCATCAACACAAGTCGCAGTAATCAGAGGAGGGCTTGATTGATATGGACAGCGAAGATCGGCGTCAGAGAACTGCAGGAACGACGACTTATTCCTGCCCAATGCATCCGGAGATCCGACAGAACGGTCCCGGCGCTTGCCCGAAATGCGGCATGCATCTCGTGCCCGAGGAAGCCGCTTCGCCGAACCAGCAAGCGCAGTGCTGCAGCCATGAGGCGCGTCAGTCCGCCGGGGCTGCGGCAGGCCAGTACGATGCGGTTCCCGCCGGCTATGGCGGAGCGGTCTATACCTGCCCTATGCACCCCGAAGTCCGGCAAGCCAAGCCGGGCTCCTGCCCAATCTGCGGCATGGGTCTCGAGCTGGAATCGGCGGCGATGGCTGATGAGGGGCCCAATCCTGAGCTGGTCGACTTCACCCGGCGCTTCTGGATCGGCGCCGTGCTTACCGTGCCGCTGCTCGTCTTCACGATGGGGCCCTATGTCGGCCTTGGCGGCATGCGGGAGATATTCGGCGAACGCTCGACGCTCTGGATCGAACTGATCCTCGGCACACCGGTCGTGCTCTATTGCGGTTGGCCGTTTCTCGTACGCGGCTGGAACTCGTTCCGCACGATGAACCTCAACATGTTCTCGCTTATTGGCATGGGCGTGATGTCCGCCTGGCTATTCAGCGTGGTGGCCGTCCTCGCGCCGGGAATCTTCCCGGATGGCTTCCGGGACCCGGAGGGCCATGTCGGGGTCTATTTCGAGGCCGCTGCCGTCATCGTCACGCTGGTGCTGCTGGGACAGGTCATGGAACTGCGTGCCCGCGAAGGCACGGGCAAGGCCATCCGGGCATTGCTCGATCTCGCCGCCAAGACCGCGCGCAGGATCGGCGCTGATGGCAACGAAGACGAGGTCGCGCTCGAGGATGTTCAGGTCGGCGACCGGTTGCGCGTACGGCCGGGCGACAAGGTGCCGGTCGACGGCGTCGTGATCGAAGGCCGTTCCTCTGTCGACGAAAGCATGATCTCCGGTGAACCAGTCCCGGTCGAGAAGGTGGCCGGCGATTCCGTCACCGGCGCCACGATCAACGGCACCGGCAGCCTGGTCATGGAGGCGACCCGCGTCGGTTCGGAGACGATGCTCTCGCAGATCGTCGAGATGGTCTCGAACGCCCAGCGCTCGCGCGCCCCGATCCAGAAATATGCCGACAAAGTCGCAGGCTTCTTCGTGCCTGTCGTGATCGGCATCGCGGTGCTGGCCTTCGTTGCCTGGGCCATCTGGAGTCCGGCGCCTGCGCTCTCCTATGCGCTGATTGCTGCGGTCGCGGTGCTGATCATTGCCTGCCCCTGTGCCTTGGGTCTGGCGACGCCGATGTCGATCATGACGGCCACCGGCCGTGGCGCGCAGGCGGGCGTGCTCATCAAGAATGCCGAGGCGCTCGAGCGGTTCGAGAAGATCGACACGCTGATGATCGACAAGACCGGAACGCTGACCGAGGGCAAGCCCAAGCTCGTCGCCGTGATGCCTGAGCCGGGCCATGACGAAGGCGAAGTGCTCCGCCTTGCCGCGACGCTGGAGCGTGGCTCCGAACACCCGCTTGCCGAAGCGATCGTGCGCGGCGCCGAGGAGCGCGGCGTGGCAATGGATGAGGCGAGCGACTTCGAGGCGATCACCGGCAAGGGCGTGAGGGGCACGGTCGACGGCAAAGCGGTGGCTCTCGGCAACATCGCGCTTGTCCGCGATCTTGGCCTCGAAGGCGCCGGACTAGCCGACAAGGCCAATGCCCGCCGCGACGAAGGCGAAACGGTTATGTTCGTCATCCTCGATGGGCAGATCGCCGGCCTTGTGAGCGTCACCGATCCCGTCAAGGAAACCACCCCTGACGCCATCAAGGCGCTTCATGCCCTCGGCTTCCGCATCATCATGGCGACCGGTGACAATGAGCGCACCGCGAAAGCCGTCGCATCAAAGCTCGGAATCGATGAGATCCGCGCCGATGTCCTGCCTGAGGACAAAGCGCGCATCATCCGGGAGTTGCAGGAAGGCGGCAAAAAGGTGGCGATGGCCGGTGACGGCGTGAATGACGCGCCGGCGCTCGCGCAGGCCGATGTCGGCATCGCCATGGGAACCGGTGCTGACGTCGCGATCGAAAGCGCGGGCATCACGCTGGTGAAGGGCAATCTAGACGGCATCGTCCGCGCCAGGCGGCTCGCCCGCGCCACGATGAGCAATATCCGTCAAAACCTCTTCTTTGCGCTGATCTACAACACGGCCGGCGTGCCGGTCGCCGCGGGCGTCCTCTTTCCCGTCTTCGGCATCCTGATCAGTCCGATGTTTGCCGCCTTCGCCATGAGCGCGTCGTCGATTTCCGTCGTGCTCAATTCACTGCGGCTCCGGCAGGCGAGAGTCTGATGCGTCTCACATCCTCCCCACGAGAATGAAAGGGTTCACTGATGGATACGAACACACACGATGACGACGGGGGCATAGCGCCGAAAACACATCCACGCCCTTTCTGGAAATCCCGAACGGGGACGGTCTTCATTGCCTTCCTGGCGCTTATTGGTTTCATGCTCGCTTATGAGCATCGGGCGCATATTTTCAGCGGAACAGGCCTGTTGCTGCTCCTCGTTCTACTGTGTCCCGCCATGCATCTGTTCATGCATCACGGCCATGGAGGACATGATAAATGACCCACGACGTGCCCGCGTATGGCCTCTGGTTCCTGGCGATAGCGAATTCCGCCATTTTCATCTTTTTCGCTTTGAGCTTCTTCAGGCCGCAGACGAAGCGTGACTGGCGCAGTTTCTCAGCGTTCAGCGCTTTTCTTGTCGCCCTGTTCGCCGAGATGTACGGCTTTCCGCTCACCATCTATTTTCTCTCAGGCTGGCTCCAGTCCGCCTATCCGGACGTCGACTGGTTCTCCCACGACGCGGGCCACCTACTCGAGATGATGTTCGGATGGAAAGGCAATCCTCATTTCGGCCCCTTCCATCTGCTCAGCTTCATCCTGATCGGGGGCGGTTTCTGGCTCATCTCGGTTTCCTGGCATGTCCTCTGGACAGCGCAGCGCGCAGGAGAGATGGCGACCACAGGCCCCTACGCCCGGATCCGGCACCCGCAATATCTCGGCTTCATCCTCGTCATGCTGGGGTTCCTCTTCCAGTGGCCGACCTTGCTGACCCTCGGCATGTTTCCGGTCCTGGTCTTCATGTATCTGAGGCTGGCGCGCATCGAAGACACCGAAACGCGCGCCCGTTTCCCGGAGCGTTTCGCCCAGTATGAGGCGCAAACGCCGGCGTTCATCCCGAGATTGAGGCAGGCGCCGCCATCAAACGCAAAGGGCTAAGGTTTGGAACACGGACATGATGACGCGCACACAAGCGACGAGGGGCTCCGCCGGGACTCGATAACCCTCACCGGCGCTGTCGCCATGGGGACCGGCGTCATGATCGGCGCCGGCATCTTCGCTCTGACGGGTCAGATAGCGGAACTCGCCGGCCCGCTCTTTCCGCTCTCTTTCATCGCCGGGGCCATCGTCACCGCACTCGCCGCCTACAGCTACATCAAGATGTCGAATGCCTGGCCGTCCTCGGGCGGCATCGCCATGATCCTTCAGAAAGCTTACGGTCCCGGCACCGTCGCTGCCTCCGCCTCGCTTCTGATGGCGCTGTCGATGGTAATCAATGAAAGCCTCGTCGCGCGGACCTTCTCGACCTATGCGCTCCGGCCCTTCGGCCTGGAAGACAATTACCTGCTGCTTTCGATCGGTGCCCTCGCCCTGATCGTCTTCGCCTATCTCGTCAACGCGGCCGGAAACCGGTCGGTCAGCGGATTTTCCCTCATCATGTCGGCTGTGAAGATCGGCGGCATTGCGCTTTTCGCCGTCGCCGCGATCTGGGCAAGCGGATTTTCCGGCGGCGCTTTCGCCCAATCCGAGGCCATGGGCGGGCCGGACGCCTTTCTCGCGTCGGTCGCGTTTTCCATTCTTGCCTTCAAGGGATTCACGACGATCACAAACAGTGGTGGCGAGATCAAGAACCCTCATCGCAATGTCGGCCGCACAATCATGATCTCAATCGGAATCTGTGTTGTGACCTATCTACTGGTTGCCGTTGCGGTGGGATCGAGCCTCACAATAAGTGAAATCGTTAAGGCTCGAGACTATTCACTGGCCGCAGCCGCGGGGCCGGCGCTCGGCGACGCGGGCTTTTATTTCACCATCGTGATTGCGCTTGCGGCGACGACGTCCGGCGTGATTGCCAGCGTCTTCGCCGTCTCGCGCATGCTCACCATGCTGACCGAGATGAAGATGATTCCGCATAGTCATTTCGGCATGAGCGGGAGCATTCGCAGCCACATGCTGATCTATACCGTGGTGATCGCAGGCGCCCTGGCGGTCCTGTTCGATCTCTCACGCATCGCCTCGCTGGGCGCCTTCTTCTACCTCGTCATGGATATGCTCGTGCACTGGGGCGTATTTCGGCATCTGAGACAGGAAATCGGCGCCAGGGCGTCAATTCTGCTCGCGGCTCTGGCAGCCGATGCAATCGTCCTCGCGGCGTTCACCACGGTCAAGCTGCAGAGCGATCCATTGATCGCGCTTTACGCCATTGCCGGCATCGTCACCGTCTTTGTCGCAGAGCGCGCTTATCTTGCGCGCCGGGAACGCACAGTATCTGAACCTGTTGGTTCCCCACATCGTCCCCATTCGAAATAGGAGACCTGTCTATCGCAATCGCCGTTCTCCTTAGCGTTACTCTTTTCATGACAGCGGTCTGGATTCATCTCCGTTTTCTGGCGCTCGCACGAGCAATCCTGCCATCGGGGCCGGCGGACTTCTTCCGGTTGAGCGGGGCTTATCTGATCGTGCTTGCGAGCCATTTATTGATCGCCGCACTCTTCGCGATTGGCTTTCAGGTCGCCGCCGAAATGGGGCTCGGCGGGTTCAAAAAACAAGTTCCCGAAAACTGGATGGACGTCTTCTATTTCTCGCTCATCAACATCACAACACTTGGACTGGGCGATATCTACCCGACAGGTCATCTCAGGGCGATCACCGGCATCGAATCCCTGACCGGCTTTCTGCTCATCAGCTGTACCGCCCAGTTCGTCTTCACCACCATGAACAAGCAAAGGAGCTGATATGGCCGAGAACCACCAACACAAGAAGGGAGACGGTCCCTACTGGAAATTCATGGCGATGATCGCGACGTCGACCGCCGTGATGTTTCTGCTGATGTATTTCAACACCTACAGCATCGATCATGTCTACTGGAGCGAGACGCGCTTCTGGATGGCGTTCGTGATGGGCGCGGCCATGATGGTCGTCATGCTGCTTTTCATGTGGTCCATGTACACCAACCTCTTGAAGAACTGGATCATTCTGGGGGCGGCTGTAGTGGTCTTCACCCTGGCGCTGTGGCTGGTACGCAGCCAGACCACGATCAACGACGCCGACTACATGCGCGCCATGATCCCGCATCATTCCATCGCCATCATGACGAGCGAACGGGCCCATATCCGCGACCCGCGCGTGCGCAAACTCGCGCGGGATATCATCATCGCCCAAAGGCGCGAGATCGCCCAGATGAAATACCTGATCGAGGATATCGAGAAGAATGGCGTGCGGACGACAGAACGTCTGCCAGAGGAGGTGCAGCCATGAAGACCGCCTTTTCTATTTGCGTCCTCGCCCTGTTTCTGGCCGCCTGCAACCAGAACACGTCGATCGGCAACGACCGCGAAGCGCAGCTTGAGGCCGCGCCCATGCCAGCGCCGGTCGAAGACGCTTCGTCTGCGCTGCAGAACGTCGCGACGGCGATCATCAAGCCCGAAACGATGAGCGATGCGGATGTAGAGGTCCTTGGCGGAAAGGCCGGCCGATGCTCCATCGTGCTGACGGAAATCGCTTTTCCGTCCTTCCTCTATGAACCGGACGGCGGGCCCGGCGCGATCAAGCTCAACGGCAAGCTCATCCCGCTGACGTCGACGGGCGAAAACCGTTTCGCCGATGGCGAACTGACCGTCACGCTCCGGGTGTTGGACGAAAAGGGAAATGCCGGCAGCCAAGGCATGGAGATGATCGTCGTGCCGCCAGGCGCAAAGGATGAAATCGGGTATCACGGCTATCGCCGCTGTTATGAGGGAACGGACGAATGAATACGACTGTCAAAGGCATTGCCATCGGCGCATTCGGCATGGTCCTTCTTCTTATCGCGATCGCGCTAATCGTCGTTCTTACAGGCAGCTATAACGTTGCCGCCACCGACCGCCACAGTCCGATTGTCGGGTGGGCGCTGACCACAACGATGAAGAATTCTGTAGAGAGCCGGGCGCGGGGCACTGAAGTTCCGGAGGCGTTCACAGCCGACATGATCACAGCCGGCGCCAGTGAGTACAAGGCGATGTGCTCGCGCTGCCATGGCGGCGTCGGTGAAAGCCGCCAGGAATGGGCCGGAACGATGCGGCCCACGCCTCCCGCGCTGGCGCAGGTTGCATATGAATGGACCGCTGAAGAGGTGTTCTGGCTGGTCAAGCACGGAGTGAAGATGACCGGGATGCCCGCCTTCGGGTCGACCCACGATGATGAGACCATCTGGACCATCGCAGCCTTCGTGAAGGCTCTGCCCGACATGTCGGCCGAGCAATATGCAGCATACGATGATACCCATGGGGAGGAAGGAGCACATGACCACGAGCATGCATCCGGTCACGAGACGCACGATCACTAGGTCGCACTATGGATGCTCTGCACTGAGAGCTCTGCAATTCTCAACATTGAGGGTGTCAGAAATTCGGTGTGAGCCATACGCTGTCCTGACAAGGACAGAGGAAAGGAGCACGTGTGGCAACGTAAGTGGAGAAGCTGGAGTTGCCCCGTTCTTACGGACAGGTGGCCGCTTGATTCTCAAGCGATGGATTCAGTCTCCGTTGTGCGGATCTTGGTTGTTGTCGGCGGTGGTTGGCAATGCGGGTTTGGGTTTCTCCGTTCGTAGTTGATGGGCGACTGATAGCCCAGCGCCGAGTGTCGCCGGCGCGGGTTGTACCAGCCTTCGATCCACGTGAAGACCGCAAGGCGGGCTTCTGTCTTGGCCTTGAAGCTGCGCCGGTCGAGCAGTTCGCACTCCAGACTGGCAAAGAAGCTCTCGGCCATCGCGTTGTCGTAGGCATCGCCGACGGTGCCCGTCGACGGGCGCACGCCCATCCTCCGGCAACGGTCGAAGGCGATGCGGGGTGTACTGGCTCCATCGGTCGCTGATAGATAACCTCGTCGGGCTTGCGCTGCTCGATCACCGATCGCCCAGTCGACGACGGGACGGCTCCAGACATCCAGCACGATCGCCAGATACAAGAAGCCCGCCCGGTCGGAATGTAGGTCATGTCTGCCACCCAGAGCTGGTTCGATCCATTGGCGATGAAGCGGCGTTGCACCAGATCCGGCGCTGGCCGCTGACGCGGATCGTGCTCAGCCGTCACGACAAAGCCGCGCCGCCGACTGATGCCACGGATGCGGGCTTTTCGTATCAAGCGCGCGACCCGCTTGCAGCTGATCGTCGCGCCTTGATCGATCAGCTCGGCACGCACGCGCGGCATACCGTAGCCGTCATCGGATTCAGCGTGGATCGTGCGGATGCGCCCGGTCATGGCCACATCGGCCAAAGATCGCTGACTCGGTGGCCGATCGCGCCAGGCGTAGAGGCCGCTGGGCGAGACCTTGAGCACGTGGCAGAGGGAACGGACTGGATACTTTGCCTGGTTCGTCATCACGAGTTCGAAGACGGGGTGGACGTCTTCTCTCCCCATGGATGGACCGATGTTTCTGGCTTACCTTCGGGAGTTTCTCTGCCCAACGCTCAACCCCGGCGATATCGTGATCGCGGATAACCTGAGCAGCCACAAAGTCGCCGGCGTACGTGAGGCACTCGAGGCCGCGGGCGCAAGCTTGCTCTATCTGTCGGCGTACTCCCCCGACCTCAATTCCATCGAGAAGCTTTTTGCCAAGCTCAAGACGCTGCTTCGCAAGGCCGAGCTGCGAACCGTTGACGCGCTCTGGAACCACATCGGCAGCTTGGTCGATGCCTTTCCACCTCAGGAATGTGCCCACTACTTCGAATCCTGCGGATATGTACGCAAATAAATCAATAATGCTCTAGATGACGTTTTCCGGTCGAGTCCGCGGCGACCCGCCGGGTTTGCCGATCGAGTCATTCGCGGTTGCGCCGCGAGGCAGCGGTGCCGCTATTACTGTAAAGCTTAGTGGGTCCTTATACCTCGTTTGCCCGGCCAACTCGAAAGCGTCGCGTCGTCGACTTGGCGCGGTTCAACGCCCAGGGTGGGAACGGTGCTCTCCAACTAGATCAGCACGAGGAGGAACTGAATAGCTGGCAGGTTCTTCGTGCGGTAGAGATCAGCGTCGCTTTTGGTCTTGCGGAGAAAGCAGAGCACACGCTATCGCTCGTCAATCAGAGCTAGCGCGTAAGGTGCGGGATAACTTGGCTATGGCAGGTGTTTTTGCCACACATCGCCCTCGGCGAGCCAGCCCTGTGCCGAACGTCCGCTCTGAGGTTAGTCAACGACAGAGGCGTGCGGCAGCTCCGGGCTGACAGCGGACGCGAAAAGGAGAGGGCCGCGTGGCGGCCCTCGTAGTATCGACTACAACAGCAACTGCTTCGCCAGCGCGACCTCGATCGAGTCGTCGTCCTGGTTCAGCACGTCGAGCCCGGTGTCGGGCACATCGCCGGAGGTGGACTGGCTGACGGCGATCTTCCTGGCCATCAGTTGCAGGCAGGTGATCTGCGTCGTGCCGCCGTAGCCGAAGAAGTGCACGTCGACCGGCTGCTTCTGTCCGATGCGCCAGGACCGGCGTGCAGCCTGTTGCAGGGTGTAAACGTTGTAGCCGGTCTGCAGGAAGGCGATCGTCGGGAAGTCGAGCAGGTCCAGGCCGGTCTTCACCAGCTCCGGGTTCGTGATGAGGACATCCACGCCACGGTCCACCTGTTCGAAGATCCAGTCCTCGCGCCGGCTGGTGTCGATGCTGGCGCGCAGCACGGCGGCCTGCAGGCCCGCGGTTTCGCACATCGCCTTGAGTCGCGACGTGGTGTCGCGCGTTCCGGAGTAGACGCTGTAGACCAGCACCCGCCGGCCCTGGGCCTTCTCGGCCTTGCACAGGGCGATCACCTCGGTCTCCTTCGGCATCGCGTCTGCGCCGTCGAAGATCGCCGGCACGTGCGCGAGCATGGATCGCGTGCGGGGATGCCGCACGATCTCCTCGCGAAACGCGCAGTCGGGCCATGCCAGCAGCACGTTGAGCACGACGCCGAGCAGGCTCTTGTCGCCATGGCGCAGCGCTTCCTTCATCGCGCCGGTCAGGGTGAGGCGGAGACCGTGGTAGGCCTCCGATTGATCGGTGCGCATCGGGACTTCGTGAAAGTGCTCCAGGTACGGCGGCAGCACGCCTTCGCCGATATCCCGGAGCTTGAGGAACGCCGTGAACGGCAGCACGTAGCGCGCGATGCCCTGCGGCCCGAAGCCCGGTGCCTTGACCGTGGTGACGCTGACCTTGCGGCCGCGTGCGGTCTTGTGCGCGCTGCCTTCGGTCTCCTTGTAGATGTCCTTCAGCACGCCGTGATGGCGCATGAAGCTCATGGCCGCCGCGCCGAGCGAGCCACGCACGTAGCGGTAGCCGTCCTCGATCATCCGTTCCGGCATGATCCGCCACAGCAGGTGAAACAGGTCGTCGGCGTAGCCGCCCATCAGGGTGCCGGTGAGCAGCACGACCTTGCGGACCTTGGCGGCCAGCACGGCCATCGCCTGGCCCTGGGCCGAGCCGTCGTTCTTGTACTCATGGCCTTCGTCGACGATCAGCAGGTCGAAGAAGCCATCCGGCAGGTAGCGCTTGATGAACTCCGTCGCCTGATAGCCGCCCTGGCCGAACGAGAATTCCATCGTCGCCATGGCCTTTTCCATGCGCCGGGCCTGACGGTCCGAGAACACCAGTTCGCCGTCCTCATCCATCAGGTTGACGAACTCGTAGACGTTGTCCTCGATCATGCCCGCCAGGGGGCCTTCGCCGAAGCGGCCGATCAGCCTCTCGGCGGTCGCCGGTCCGATCGTCGGGATCTGGCACAGCGAGGACTTGAGCAGTTCGCGCCGCGGCTGCGGTGTACCGTTGGGACGCATCAGCGTCCAGAGCGGCGAAGCGCAGCCATCACACTTGAGGCGCTTGTCGACAGGGAAGGTCTCCGCTGTGTAGGGCATCTCGTCGGCATCAAGGGCCGCAGCGCCGCAGTGTGGACAGACGACGACGGCTTGCAGCTGCGGCTCGCCGACGGGTTCGCCCTGGTCATCGGTGCGCTGGATGCGGCGGCGTCGTACGGCATAGGCCGGCTTCCAGTGGAAGCCGAGGCGCATGCGCACGCGGCCGAGCACGAAGAATTCGGGTCCGTCGTGACCCGGATGCGCCGGATCGCGCAACTGCAACAGCTTGCGCAGCGTGTCCGGGCCGTTGAGCACGGTGACGCGGGCGCCGCTCACGGTTTCGAGGATTTCGCGCCGCCATTTGTAGACCAGGTGCGGCGGCGAGATGACGAGGAAGCGGCGGTAGCCTTCGCAGCGATGCAGCACCGCGGCGATGGCGATCGCCATCATGGTCTTGCCGGTGCCCATTTCCGCATTGACGACGGCGGCGGGTTGGCCGGCGTCGACGAGCAGGCGGGTGACGGCCTGGACAATGCCACGCTGTGCCGCGAACGGCTTGCGCTTCAGGCTTTCCATCACCGCGTCGCGGCGAGCGTCGGGGCTTCCGTCGTAGACCGGCGGATTCTGAGCGGTGACGGCAGCCAGCAGGCTGTCGCCGAAGTCCGAGACGAACTCGGGCAGGGGAATGACGGCGGCAGACGGATCGTCGGCCGGCGCGTCGGCCACAGGTGTTTCGAGTGACATGGTGCATCTCCTGTGAATGAGTGGTCCACGCAGGCGCGAGTGCCCGTGCGGGCACTGGCGTCCCGCGGGGTATGGGTGAGAAGGGCGTCTACGCCGCCTGGCGCAGAGACGCGGGTTGGTCGGTGTCGAGCGTCAAACGGCCTTCGCGAACGAGCCGCGAGATTTCGACCTCGACCGCGTCGCTGCCGAGGTCGACGAACGCGGCATCGACCTGAATGCCGCGCAGCGGGCGAATCCAGTCGTTCTGCCGGAAGACGTCGAGCACGACTTCGTTCCAGTGATCGAGCAGCGGCAGGTGAGTGACGCTGCGGACCAGGTTCCAGAGCGCAGCCTCGCCGTGCAGGGCATTGCGTTGCAGCAGCAGTGCACGCCGGTTGGCGCGGTCCGGCTCCACCGCAAGCCGGTCATACAGCCAGAGCTGGACGAGGTTGCCGAACAGGTTCTTCGGCGGTAAGCGGCCGCTGAGCTTGTCGGTCGTCGGCATGCGATCGAAGTGGACGGTTTCCGTGCCCTGCGGCCCTTCGACATGCAGGAAGCGGAGGCCGCCTTCCTCGACGGGTACGGACAGCCGGGCGAGCAACTCCTGGATCGCGGTGTCGCGGCCCCAGAGCGAGCAGAACAGCAGGCCGCAGCGCTCGTCGCGCAGCAGTGCATCGGCGAAGACGCCGGGCAGTTCAACGATAGGGAACAGATCCGGCGCGGTCGGAGGCAGTTCGGTATTCATGTGGAAATCTCCATGAGCGGGAATAAGCGAAGGCGGCCGTGCCGGTGTGGCATCGGTCCGCCTATCGAGGGGTTGAAGCAGGATCGAAGAAGCGCTGGGAAGCGCCTCTGCCGCTGAGCCGATCCGAAGCGGCGAGCTGCGACGTGACCCACGTCGCCAGGGAGCAAGCGTCTTTCGGCAACGGTCCGGCGCAGGGCCGGACCGCGGCGGAAAGACGCCTCGACAGGCGTCAGGAAGCGGGATCGTCTACCCGACGGGATAGCCGTGGCTTTCGAGTACCTGGATCATGTGTGTGCCTTCCCAGGAACCGGGTCGGCGCACGGCCAGGGCAACGTCTTCGAGCAGCATCGCGGCGAGCCGCGGCAGGTCGAGTGGGCCGTGCGTGTTGGCCTCGCTCTGGCTCATGCGCTCCAGGGCTTGCTCGATCAGCTTGTTGTCGTCGTCCGAAATCTCGACGTGGATTCTGATCACGGTGTGGTCCTCTTGTGGTGGTGCCTGGAGCGGCGCTACAGCCAGCCGCGCTCGGAGAAGGACACGCCGCCCTCGGCCGCGACGACGAGGTGGTCGAGTACGCGGATGTCGATGACGGCGAGTGCGGCCTTGAGCCGCTCGGTGAGGGCGCGATCGGCTGCGCTGGGTTCGGGGTGACCCGAGGGGTGGTTGTGCGTGAACAAAACCGCAGCGGCGTTGTGCCTCAGCGCGGCCTTGACCGCTTCGCGCGGATAGACGGCGGCGCCGTCGATCGTGCCGATGGCCAGCGTCTCCACCGCGATCAGGCGATGCTGGCTGTCGAGCCACAGGCACTCGAAGCGCTCGTGGTCGAGTGCGCCAAGGCGGCTACGCAGGAAGTCCTTGACCGCGGACGGACTGGACATGACGCCGAGGCGCCGGCACCGCTCCAGCAGGATGGTCTCGGCGGCGGACAGGATGGTGTCCTCGGTCAGCGGACCCTGGACGATGTAGCGTCCCTGGGTATCGCGTACGAGCGAAGGTCGAACCGCACCGGGGCGGCGGTTGGATGCAGGCATGGAGGCTCTCCGGTGAAGCGCGGACGGCGCTCCGCGGGAGCGTGTCCCGCGCGAGAGGGGAGGGTCGAGGTGACCCGGATGTTCAGGAAGGATCGCCGCCTCGAGGGCGGAAGCACGTTTCACGATCCGGCGTGCTTTACGAAAAATCGGTGCATGTGGGCGCTTACCGCATGAGATCACGGTCCTGGCGGCGCGTCGCCGAAGAACCCCGCCAGTCTCAAGGTGCAATATCCGGTGGCCGTGTGCGCGCTCGAGAAATGGGGCATCTCTGGCTACTGTTCGATAGACGTTTCGCGCGGAGGCTTGCCGATCCTGCCCAGGGCGGCCCTTCTATCCTGGCGGGGTCTCGCCGCAAGCTGTTGTCGGCTCCGTCGACGCACCCAAGGCCGCTTGACGGTCCAGGGTCTGGATATTCAAAATTGACAAATATGAATATCGGAGCGATTGACCCATGGCGACCACGAGCCTGAGTCTTGGAGAACACTGGGAAGTATTCATCCGCAACGAAGTCGCGAGCGGTCGCTACGGATCCGCCAGTGAGGTGGTCCGCGATGGTCTGCGTGCGCTTGAAGAGCGCAAGACCAAGCTGGAGGCGTTGCGGACCCACCTGGCCGAAGGCGCTTTCCAGGCCGCACGCGGCGAATTCGTCGGCGACTACTCCTTGAGTCGCCTCATTTCGGATGCGGACGCGGCGGGGTGAAGCCGTCATTCCGGATCACGCCTCGTGCATACAGCGATCTCAAGACCATTGCCCGCTATACGAAGCAAAAATGGGGAGAGGCGCAGCGGGACCGCTACCTGGCGGCCTTGGACAGTCGTTTCGAATGGCTCGCCGCAAATCCGTGGATGGGCAAACACCGGTCCGACATCGAGGAGGGGTACTACTGCTTTCCGCAGGGCGCACACCTGATCTTCTACCTCATGCGGGCCGACGGCATCGACATCATCGGCGTGCCGCACAAGCGTATGGATGTGCTGACCTACTTCGGTGATGCAGTGTGAGCAAGATCAACGCCGCCCATCTCCAGGCGCAATATCCGAAAGCGATCGCAGACCCTTGCGGTCAACTGCGCCTTGTCATGCAGCGACCGGATCGCCCGATGAAGCCGCCGGAAACCATCGCCGCTGAGCAGGGATCACGCTATGCTTCGTTCCATTCGAACGTGATCCGAAATCGCGATGAAACCCTCACAGGCACTGGAAATTCACAGGGCTGAGCTGCGCGAGTTGGCGGCGCGGCATGGTGTCCTGCGCCCGCGCGTGTTCGGCTCGGTGCTGAGCGGCGAAGACACCGAGGACAGCGACCTCGACCTGCTGGTGGATCCGGGTCCGCACACGAGCCTGATCACGATGGCCAAGCTGCAGAACGAGGCCAAGCGCGTGCTCGGCGTGCGCGTGGACGTGCTGACCCCGAAGTCGTTGCCGGCGCGGTTTCGCGAGCGGGTGCTGCGGGACGCCATGCCGGTATGACCGGCCGGTATGCGCAACAAGCTGATCCACGATGACTTCGAAGTCGATTTCGAACTGGTCTGGCAGACCGTCAATCACGATCTGCCAGACCTGGAGCGAAAAGTACGGGCGGCACTACGTGAGCTGCGGCCCGAGTGAACTGAGCAGGGTCACGGGCTAGCGAATCGTCACGACCTGCCCAAAGCTCGCCGACCCCGGCGTGAAGTCGATTGCGCGAATCACCGGCACGAAGCAGTCGGTGAGGATGCGCGTCTCCCGCGTGCTGCCGTCGTCGAGTTCTTCGACTTCGACACGGGAAATCTTTTCCTTGTGCGTGTCGCCCTTGACCACGAAGCGACGCCCGTCGCGGCTCGTCACCAGGCCGGACACGTGTCCGGCGGCGAGCGCCAATGCCAGGTGCCAGCGCGACAGCGCGCGCAGCGGCCGGCGGTGAGTGCGCTGGGCCTGTGAAAAGCGCAGGTCGAACTGGTCCCAGAGGCAGGGATGACGCCGGATTTCGTCGGCCAGTTGTTTCGGGTCCAGCCTGCCTGCGGCGAAGTGGACCTCGGCCGAGGTGGCCGGAGGAACCGTGTAGCGCTCGCCGGTCCAGACTTCGGGCAGAGGCGGGGCTTCGGCATCACCGTGGCCAATGGCTTCGAGCCGTGCGCGCAGCGCGGTATCGGTGCCGTCGGAGCGACGTCTGCGTCCCAGCACGACGACCTGCCTGAAGGTATCGACCGCCGCGCCGAACACGCGAACGCGTTCGAAATGCGTCGCGATCCAGCCGCTCAGTTCGTGATCGAGGGCGTACACGGGCACGATCAATATCAGCAGGCCGCCGTATTGCAGATCGGAATGGCAGCGCTGATAGAACAGCTTCTCCAGCCGCTTGCGCCCCTTCTGCGAAGTGGCGACGCCCTGTCGGTCCGTCACCAGATCGCCGTACGGCGGATTGAGCCAGAGCAGACCGAACTGTCGCCTGCCGATGGTGCAGTCCTGCAGGTCGCCGTGAATGCAGTGGTCGAGCAGCGTCTTGGCGTGCCAGGCCCGCTCCTCGTCGTACTCCACGCCGTAGGCCGTCGTGCGCTCGGCGTCGAGATGATGCTTGACTTCGGCCAGCGCGACGCCCTCACCGCAGCAGGGATCGAGGATGCGCAGCTCGCCGGTCGGGCAGGGTTCGATCGCCTGCAGCAGTCGCTGAGTTGTGTCGGTATCGGTCGGGAAATAGCTGTTCTTGATGAAGTTGCGCGCGAGGCGCTGAAACATCAGAGCCATGGGAAAACTCCTGAAAGTGAATTGGGAAAGCGGTGGATGGACGGGCCATCCACCGCGGGTCAGGCCGAGACGGCCTCTGTGGCGACTGCGGGCAGCGGTAGCTGCACGTCTTCGGATTCGGGCGCGGCATCCTGCTGACGGAAATCCAGCAGGTCGCGCCTGATCCGATAAACCACGCCGTCGTGCCGGTCGCGGCCCCGCAGGGGGCGTGCGCAGACGATTTCGACGGCGCGGACCGAGTAGCCCGGAACGATCGACCAGATTTCGCCGACGCGGATCGGCCGACTGTGCCGCTCATGCCAGAGCCGCACCGCGGCACGCCACTCGGCGTTGGCTTCCGGAACCCTGTCCAGATAGGCCAGCGGGCAGTGGTAGTAGCAGGGGCCCATGCTTTCGGACATATCCTTGTAGCCCCAGCCGAATCCGCGCTGGCAGGCCATCAGATCGCAGCCGATATAGCGCTGCGGAAAGCCCGGTAGATAGCCGGACTCGGTGGTTTTGAATGTGACTTCGCGGACGGTCCACAGCACATTGCCGCGCACGCAGTGCGCGAGCGTGGCATGGTGTGCTCGGTCGTTGTCTTCGTGACGGACGAGTCGTTCGATCAGTTGCGAACGCGATTGTCCAGGTGTGAATAACCAGCCCATATCGAACTCCTTGTGAAGTGGGGAAGGGAACGCTCAGCGGACGCGCAGCTCGTCTCGATCCCGGGTGGAAAGCGAGCCGGAGGGCGACGGCAGGCCATAGGCCTCCGCCAGTGCGGTGGGCGTCAGCCGGCTGCGGGCGCAGCGAGCGTCGAAGTGGCCGATGTAGACGGCCTCGAATGCGGGGTCGATGACGCCGGCTTCGATCAGGGCCTCGATCAGCCCTTCGTTTTCGCCGTATTCCTTGACGACGATTTGGTCGAGTCCGACGTCGATCGTGGTGTTGACCGTGGCGGTTGCCACTGGCGAGCCGCCCTCGACCAAGCGCAGGCCGATACGGCCGTTGCCGTAGAAGCCCCAGACCGTGGTGCAGCTCCAGTTCTTGAACCAGACGTTCATGCGATGTCTCCTTAGAGAGAAGCCGGATGGCACGCGCCCGGTCGGGGCGTCGGTGCCCCGGCGGGTGGGTGGAACGGCTCAGTGAACGAGCCGTTCCTTGCTGGAGGATGAGTAGTGGAGAAAGGTCCCGATCGGTGCGATCGCGCAGCTCTGCCGGACCTGAAGCTGCTGTGGTGCGACGATGTCCTCGTCGCCAGGAAAAACATCGAATTCCGCTCGGCGTCTTTCCGCAACGGCGCACGCGCCGCTCCGGGAAGACGCCACCGAAGTGGCGCCTGAGCGTGGTTCAGCGTGTCAAGCGGCTCAATCGGAAAACGGTTCGCAACATCGGCGGGTCTTGAATGCCTGCGCCGGATTCAGTCAGAGGCGGGCTGGTAGCCGGACAGTCGGTAGATGTCGGTCCAGAAGCGCTGGCAGGCATTGCAACGCACTTCCTGGGTCGCAACGCCAGCGTCGATGTCGAGTCCGGCCAGGCCCTCGATGTCGCAGGCCCGGCAGAACGGACAGCGCAGACCTTTCGAGCGGACGTATTGGCGATCGGACAGAGGTCGGGGCGATGAAGTCATGGAGAAATCTCCGAACGAAATGAACCCCGCGGGGTATCTCGCTGCAGCGACGGCTTGCCGGCACAGCGGGATATCCGGGAGAAGGGTGAAAGGGCGGAGTGCCGCGCTGCTTCAGTCGTCGACCGACAGAATCGTGAGCACCGTTTCCCCTCGATCGCCGGGGCCGGCGATGATCTTCAGCGCCACTACCGGACCGTGGTCGGGGCCGGCAGGGGGATGAACGGTGAAATCGACTTCGGTCAACCGGCGGTGCGACTGGGCCCGCAGTGCCGAGGCGGCCGAGAACAGCAGGAGCAACAGCCGGGCGTCGAAGTCAGGCTGATCGGCACTGCAGCCGCCGGTGGATTGAATCAGTGCGCGTCGCGTGAACGCGACGGCATCCCTGAATCCGACCTCGCGCGCGAGCGGCGTGACGTCGATGAGCATTCCGTCGCGGATCGCCTGGGTGCGCGAGTACAGCGGTGTTTCGTGTCGAGGCGCATCGGCAGTGGCAGCCTGCCGGTAACGGGAAAAGCAAGAGCTGGGCGGGTACGCCTGCATTGAGTCGAACATCGTGTCTCTCCTGGAACGAATCCGGGAGAGCACGCCCCCCGTCGGGGTACGAACGCCCCGGACGGGATACCCGCGGGGCGGGCGGACTGGATGAAAGGCCGACGATCCCCGGAATGCACCCGGAGGACCGAACCGTGCTTCCTCGGCCGGCACGGCTTGCGACTGAAAACGCAGTCGCCACGTCAACGAGATCCCTGAGACTTTCCACGGCAGTGCAAGCCTTGGGCTGCTTGCGAACCGCCCTGGAAAGTCCCGCAGCCCCAAGCCTTGGGGCTGCGGGACCTGCGAAGGATTCTTGCCGGTGAAGCGCGGGAGTCCGGCAATCGGGTCGAGGTGGCGCTGCGGCAAGACGGTGAAAATGGCCGCGGTGCTGGGTGACGGCTTTCAGCCGTGCCCCTGGAAGTCTTCGAGCAGCGTCTTCCCGTGCGAGCTGCCTGTCGGAATCTGTCCGGCCCAGGGTTCGGGGCGCTTGGGCCTATGCAATCCGGCACGGTCCCGGAATCGCGGTGGACCGTACAAAGGGACCCGGCCTCGTCCCGGCGGCGGGCGGCCGGCGTCGTCGATGAAGGCCGTCGGCCTTCCCGCAGCGTCCGCGACAACAGCCGCTCCGGGAAGGCCGGCGACATGCATCGTCACCGGCCTTGGATGTGGCAAAGGCATCACGACGCCTCGGCGCGCTCCCAGATCTGGCCGACCGGCTGAAACCGATAACCCAGTTCCTTGAGCTTGTCCCGCTGAGTGCGGAACAGGCCG
The DNA here is from genome assembly GCA_022599775.1 of Gammaproteobacteria bacterium. Lineage (GTDB taxonomy): Bacteria > Pseudomonadota > Gammaproteobacteria > Nevskiales > Nevskiaceae > Banduia. The sequence continues at coordinate 12,758 of JAHZLQ010000059.1, read as the reverse complement.
CGATCGGCGGTCGGGTCGAGCTTGACGCGGGCCTCCAGCGGCCACAGCGAACCGAACAGCGTTTGCAATGCGTGTTCGGCGTCGTCGGGGCTGTTGCTGCCTTCGGTGACCACTGCCGTGTCGAACGCCGCAACGGCAGATTCGGCATTGCCGATGTCGATCGAAGCGTGCCCCGTGGATACGGGTTCCGATTCGATCGGGTCGGGTTCGGTGATCGGCGAACGGTCGTCGCCGGCCAGCGCCGCGATGTCTTCCAGGGCGATGCTGCCGAGCCGCGCGCGGACCTCGACCACGGTCCGGCCGGCGGCAAAGTAGGTGGAAGGCGTGATGGCGATGATGCCGAACTCGCCCTTGTAGCGACCCTCATCGTATTCCTCGATGAGGGAGTCCTTGACGGCGAACTCGCCGATTTCGGTCAACAGGCGGCCGACGTTGAACGCGCCGCGGGTGCCGTGGATCGTGCGGATCGCCAGGGTTCCACTGAGCTTGAGCATGGTGAGCTCCAGGTTGTGTCGAGTCGAGGCACACCCGCGGCACACCGCCCCGGCGGGGCGACTGCACCGCGGGGGCAGATTTGAATCGGATTCAGGCGATGGCTTCGGCCGGCGCCGTGTCGGCTGGCTCCGTCGGAGCGTCCGATGGCGCCGTATAGACCGTGACGCCGTCCACCTTCGCCCAGGTGATCCGCAGCAGGTGGGCCTTGAGGCTGACGCCGGTCTGGCCCTTGCGCTCACCGTTCTCGTAGACGAAGGTTTCGGGATACAGGTCGCCGGCCTTGAAGCCGATCAGCACCTTTTTCCGGGCGTCGATATCGGGCTTGAGCCGACGCACGAGCGACTGCGCCTCGCGGCCGCTGACGCGGCAGTCCAGGCGGGTGTACTCGACGTCATCGGCGGAGCCGCGCAGCGCGGTGACGTCGACGGCGAGGAAGGCACCTTTCTTGACCGGCACCTCGCGGGCGCGGTTCAGGTACCCGATGCCGGTGGTGTGCAGGTTGAAGTAGCGATCGCCGTTGCTCGTGGCGTTGGTATCAACAGAATGGCTGGGCATGAGATTCTCCAGGTCGTGGTTGAGGGATGCAGGCCGGAGGAGCGATCCCGATCGGGACGCATCCCCGGCCGGGCGTGCGAGCGCAGCTCGCGATTGGATCAACGGATCGACAGCTTCGAGGCTGCGCCACTCTTCCCGATCCGAAGTGGCGTGGGCGCTCGCGGGTGCGAGCGGACGAGACGAAGACCGATGACGTCGGGTGTCACGACGACTCAGATTTCGAAAATGGATTGTCCGGACCGGCACCGCATGGCCGCGAGTCGAAACCTCCCCGGTCCTCGCCGCGGTATCGTCATGGCACGCACGCCGTGACCGGTTGTCGTTCAAATGAATTACAATCGCCCCCTGTTTCTCGAATGAAGGGGTGCATGATGGCCGCTACTGCTTTGGTTCAGGCGCGTATCGATCCGGCGCTGAAGGATCGCGCCGCCGAGGTGCTGGACGGCATGGGACTCACGGTCTCCGATGCGGTCCGCATCCTGCTGACACGAATCGCCAGGGAGGGGGCGCTGCCCTTCGAGTTCACTGCGGATCCGGCCGCACACGACGCCTGGTTCCGGGCCAAGGTGCAACAGGCCCTGGATGACCTGCGGCCGGCAGTCCCTCACGAAGAGGTCGAGGCGCACTTCGCCAGGCGCCGTGCCGCGGCCCTGGGTCCAGTGAACGGGCAGACGTCGGGAGCCGATGAGTGAAGCTTGAATGGTCGCTGCTGGCGATCATGGATCGAGAGGAAATCTTTGATACCGTCGCGGCCGACAATCCGGCGGCGGCGGTGAGGCTCGACGAGAGGATCGCCGAGCGGGTCGGACGCCTCATGCAGTTTCCGGAGATGGGCCGTCCCGGCCGTATCGCCGGAACGCGCGAACTGGTCATCGCCGGAACCGTGTACATCGCGGCATATCGAGCCAGTGACGATACGGTCCGCATTTTGCGCGTGCTCCACGGAGCGCGGATGTGGCCAGACGATTTCGGCGGGTAAGTCAGCCGGTCATTCCGCCCCCGGATCCTCGTCATCGGCCAGCTCGCGCCGGGGACGTGTCGACTCCTTGAACTTCACCTGCTCGATTCGCAGCGGGTCGATCGCGATCCAGTCGAGCCTGAGCTTGAAGGCGACGCGCTCTTCCTCGGTTTCCCGGTCGAGCCAGGTGTCCTGGACCAGGGTTCCTTCGATACGGACGCGAGCGCCCCTGGCCAGCAGGGGCGCTGCCTGTTCGGCCCGCCTGCCCCAGATCTCTGCGTTCAGCCAGAAGCCGCCGCGGTCCTCGAAGACGCTGTCTTCGACCGGCACGGGCCGATCAAAGTAGATCGACATTTCCAGTACCGGTTGCGGCTCGCCGTCGACGATGGCGCGCTTGAGGGTCGGGGCATCGCCGAGATTTCCGGCGCCGTGAAAGACGTTGCTCATCGTGTGGCTCTCCAATCGGGGAGCCTGCAGTGTCCTGGCCGTCGCGATGGCCTGGAATCCATAACCTCAGCGACGCTGCGTCGGGTTTGGCAGCCTGGACGCCGCACGGTGCAAGCGTCTGAGCTGCGCCAGCGCATTTCGCTGAGACAGCAGCCTGCGCAACTGCTGTGCGGCGTAGGCGGCAAGGGCGTATTCGTGGTTGATCGCGATGCGCTGCTGCTCGAAGTCGAGCACCCGGTTTCGAACGGGCTCGGGAAGGGTGGCGAAGACATCGCACGCCTGGATCAGTTCGAAGCGGCGGCCCGCAGATTCCCGGGCGCCGGCACCACTGCGCCAGCGCAACAAGGTGTTGGATTCGCCGCCCAGCCGCACCAGGCGAAAAGGCAGCGTGCCGCGCGGAAACGCTTCGTCCCAGCACTGCACCAGCCTCAGGCCCTGATTTTCGAACCGGTCCCGGCGCTCGTCGAGCTGCCGCAGGGCGTCCGCTTCGCCGAGATGCACTTCCGTCATGACGACCGGCTGCCCGCGGGGGCGCGTCCACCCCTGGCGCAGGGAAACGGGATTCGGCCGGCATGGGCTGGTGCAGCGGGTAGGCTGGCGCATGGCATGACGGTAGCGGTCGCCGGATCGCGCGCTCCTGTTGGCGACCGCGCAACGCCATCCCTGGCGCGACATTGGTGCCGGTCGGAGGGCCCGGCCCGGCCATCCATGGCCGGGCGTTCGGGGTCACGGCGAGCGATGCTCGCCAAGCGTTCCCCCTTACCCTTAAAGGGCCCTTTGCAGGGGCTCGCCGATTTCGGCTCCGTCAGTTGGCGCTTCCGCTGGTGCTGTCGTTTCCGAGTCTGCCCCGGCCGCTGAACTCTCTGTCGATACCGGCCGCACGGCTGCGCCGCGCATCGCGAAGCGCCGACCGCGTTCCGAGGCGGCGTGTGCCGAATCCGGTGCGTGAGGCGCGCGCAGACGGCCTTCCACGACATCCGGTGGCAACTGGCCCATGGCCTCTTCGGCCTGCCTGGCGCGGGCCGTCATCATCCGCAGGTCGTCGCGATTGATACCGAGGAAGCGGTAGCCGAGTGCAGATGTATAGGCACGCCGGGCGTGTCGCCCGCCTTCTGCCAGCAGGCGTTCCGAGCTGTCCCGATCCAGCAGTGCGACATGTCGGGCCGTGAGGATGCCGCGGACCAGTGCGTCGAACTGCGACAGCAGGTGACTGCCGCGAAAGGCGTAGGGGTTGCTGAAGGCCAGAGGGATGCGCACGGGCTCCACCGACTGCGCCACGCTGACGGAGATGCCAGGGAACTGCTTGAGCAGTGCATCGACGTGCTGCGTCAACGCTCGCAGCTCGCGTTCGGACTCCTCAAGCGCGTCGTGGATGCGCACGAGCCACCAGTCTGCGTACGCATCGTCGGAGCGCGCACCGTTCCAGATCGGCCGCAGCAGTGCCGCGAACCGCGTGAGGCCGACGATTCCCGGCGTGCCGTCTTCCGCGCGCCGGCCCTGGACCAAGCGCTGGGCCTGCCGGGTCTGCAGGATCAGATAGGTTTCGGAACGCAGCGCTCCGGGCGAGGGGGGAGCATCAGGCTCGGCGGCCGGCGGCGCGGCAGGATTTTCGGGGTGGTGCACGATGTCGGCCATGAGACGCTCCGATGAAGTGGGCAGACGGTAGCCTGCGACATGAGCGAGGAAGGGTCGCCCGGCTCGGTATGGATGTCTGTGCCAAATGCCGTTCGGCGCAGTTGGAATTGGCGCGGGCATGGGCTGCCATCAAGCTGGGTAGAGATTCGTCAAGCTGTTGGTACTGACAGCGGTCGCTCATGGATTGCCGTCCCCCAATGCAGCGAGTGCCGTTCGGCAGCGGCTTGCTTCGGCTCGCGCGCGACTGGCCTCGGCCTGCCACTCGGCCTTTCGACGGTCATCGCCCGCCAGTTCGATCAATCGAAGCCAATGCCGGAGATCGCTCTCGGCCTCTCGTAGTTGCTGTAACAGAAGCGCCCGCCGTTCGGCGGGTGTCTCGTGCGATGGAGTGCGGGCCTCAATCCTGCCGGCGGCGGCGAGCTGGCACAGGGAGCGCAGGTACTGGATGGGGTGGCGCAACCGATCGGCGATGCCGGCGGCTGCGTCGCGCTGCCGCTGGTCAAGCAGATCGAGCACGGTTTGCCGCAAGGCCAGCGGTGCCCGCCGCAGTTCCATCAAGGCGAGATGGCGTGCATTGGCGCTGAGCCAGTCCGGCCAACGGTAGTTCTGCAAGGCCAGCTCGGGATCGTCGGCGGGCTCAGCCCCCTGTCGTCGGCTACCGTTTTCGGCAGTTGCTGTTTTGACCACCACTTCTGGTGTTGTGGTTGTAGTTTTTATTTTTTTACTACTACTACCGTGGGGGTCTGGGGGAGGGCTCAAATTTTGAGGCTGATGACCGGCTCGCAGGTTCTCGAGTACCCGAGGAAGAACCGACCCCAAAATTTGAGCTTGGTCCGGAGGGTGACTTTGTACGTCTGTCGGTTCGGGCAGCAGTTCGAAACGGGTTGCGAAGCTACGGGAAAAAGCGGCGCGCCGCGTTGCGGAATTCGACGAACCTGGTTGTGGTCCGTCCTCCCGGTGCCGAATGATTCGCTGCGCCTCGATGCGTTGAGTCATCGGGTCGGACTCAGGTTCCGATGACCGTTGTTCTGCGGCATCCAGTTCCAGGCTGCGCAGGACACCTGTTGCGACCATGGCGACCCGGGCGTGGGAGTGCGAGGTCGAACGGTGCGTGAACGCGAGGTACTCCGGATCCAGGTGCAGGGCGTCCGGCAGTAGCAGGGGCTCGTCGTGGAGCGCATAGACGCTGCCGCGGAACCGGCCTCTGCGATCGCGTGCGCGGCCGCAAAGGCTCAACCAGCGTGTCACGCGCAGGATCGCAAGTGCCCGGGTGATCGTCCCCTCTGCCGAGACATTGGCAAGGCGCGCAATCGTCGCGTAGTTGGGGAATGCGGTGCCGCGTCGCGGGTCGGTACAGGTCTTGATGACGGCCCAGACGATCTTGTCCACCGGCTCCAGCACGGGATCGTGGATCAGCAGCCGGGGCAGGGCGTCGTTCCAGTTGCCGATGAACAGCAGGGCTTCGCCGTGCGTGGGCCGATCGATTTGCCCGAGTGCATCGATGCTGGCGTCGATCAGGGCCTGCAGGGCCAGCGTGCGCGGAGAAATCGCGTCCATGTCCGATGGAGGCGGGCGGTCGCCGGCGAGCGTCACGGCTTGCTCTAGGCGTCGGGCGGCGATGATGAGCCCGGTGGCGACACGTCCTGGGAGAGGTGGCTGGGAGCCGAGAGACCCAGCACGTCGCCGTGGATCGAAGTCGCATGGACCGAATGCCGTTCACGCAATGCAGCCTCGTCACGTTCGATCTGTTTGCGTCCGAGACGTGTGCATTCGTCCTTCAGCGAACGGACGCTGTGCGGGTCGCAGGCCCACTGCTGGATGATCGTCCATGCGCTGCGCAGTCCGGATGCGAGTTCGCGTCCGATCGCCAGCCAGAGATCGTCCTGTCGCAGGCGCGTCGGGCGCTCGGGATCCGCAAGGCGGACCCATAGTTCCCACAGGCGCTCTTCCTCGTCTTCGTTGCCCAGATGGCTTGACGGACGGCCTTGTCCGCCGGTGATTCCGAGTGCCTCGCGCGTGGCGGTGTAGCTGCGCCCGGTCATGCCGAACAGCTTGGTCATCATCTCGCTGGGTGCGTCCAGGCGCAGCAACTCGAATCGGAGCATGTCGCGCGTGCGCCGGCGTCGCACGTGTTCCACCAACCAGCGCAGGGATTCGCGATTCACGCGCACGTCCAGCGCATGGGCGCGCGAGGTCGACAGCGCGTGCAGATCGGACAGGCGCAGTTCGTCGAGGATCTGCACGTCCGTGGGTTCGAAGCCGACCTGGCGCAGGGCGTCAATGTCGCCTTCGACCAGACAGCGGGCTGCGTAGGTGAAGATTGCGCAGTTGAGCTCGGCTTCCTTGCTGCGGGCATCCCAGCGGACGCCGAGCACGCGGTCGCGGACCGGCAGACTGACGACCCGGTCGGTGTCGGCCGCCGCGGTCGCACCGTTCACGCGAGGCTCGCTTGCACCGCTCATGCCGGGGGCTCCTGGTCGTCCGCCCACAGGTCGATGCCCGCTTCACGCACGAACAGCCGCAAGTCCCGGTAGGCCTGCCTCAGCGCGAGGTCCGCGGCCCAGAGCTCCGCGCTGGCGGCGTCGACGTAGTCGCAATAGCCGTAGGCGTCCGCGTTGCCGATGGTCTCGTCCACGACCTGCTGCGCCGCGCCTTCGTCGCTCCAGGCACGGACAAATCCCGATCCGGCGCCGAACAGGGCGACGCAGGCCTCTTCGCGTGCCTCGCGGGTGTCGAAACGGTCGAGGATGCGGCGCTCGATCAAGCCGAACAGGTCGCAGCATTGCGCCAGCGTCCAGAATTTCCATGCAAGCGCCTGTCGTTCGGCGTCGCTTCGCCGGGCCTGTTCGCACTGTGCCGCATCGGGGAAATCGACGAGGCGATAGCTGCAAAGCTCATTTTCTGCATCGATGTCGACACGAATGCACTGCTCGAGTCCGGCGATTCGGGCGTAGCGCTGACCGGCTTCGCGAAGCCGTGTCAGCAGGCATTCCAGCTTGTTTTCTGTGGAGTCTGATGTCGTGTTTGCTGCGGCCGCTTCCGGTTGCGGGCCGGACGCGAGAGGCAGGGGTGGCAGCGTTTCCGGTGCGATGGCGACTTCCGGTTTCGATGCGGACCGAGACGGAGGCGTAGCCATGGCTTCCGGGGGCTCGCCAGGCTCGGTGCGAGCCCGTTCGGCAACCGGGGCACGATTGGGTAACGTCGGTGGGGCTGGCGGCGACGTCTGCGTGCCGGTCGACGTCGTCACAAGGGTGTCGTCGCCCGACTCTGCCGCGCCCGCGAGATCGGCGCCGAGTTCCAGGGTCGCCAGACGGGCTTCGATGCCGGCTCGGTTGGCCAGGGTGCTCTCCACGGCGCGCCGCGCCCGCTCGAAATCCCAGTCTTCGCGGTCGGAGGCGGCCAGTGCTTCGCAGAACACGGCGCGGTAGATCGCTTCCGTGCCGAGCTGGCGCCGCTGCCAGAACATCTGCGCCACCGTGTCGAGCTGGCGCAGCCGCTGCACCTGCGGCCGCCCGAGTCCGGCGTTCAGCGCGTGTGGCAGCGCTTCGGCCAGGACGTCCACGGCATACTCGTAGCGGGAGATCATCGACGAGTCGATGCGAAAGCCGCGTTCCCGCAGTTGAGCGGAGAGCTGACGCAGCGAAAGCGTCTGGCCGCTTTCGCTTTCGATCAGCGTCCGCGCCTCGCGTACGCCGCGGGCCTTGTCGATGAAGCTCAGCTCGCCGCGGGTTTCGTTCTCGATCAGGTGTCCGACGAGCACCTCGGCTTCCGAACGCCAGGGCACGAAATCGCAGTCGACCGCGGCAAACCGGACATCGCCGGTTTCCCGGTGCAACTCGCGGAGGATCGCAAGCCGGGTGTTGCCGCCGAAGGCGAGCAGGTAGCGCTCGGCGCCGGGGCGTCGCGTGATCTTGGGGTTCTGGAGGATGCCCGAGGCGCGGATCGATTCCTTGATCTCTTCGTAGTGTGGATTGCGCATGCGTCGCGGGTTGCGATCGTAGAAGTCGATCTGATCGATCGGAACCCGCTGGATCGTCGTGCGCGTGAGCGGATCGGCCGGCGGCAGCGGGCCGGGATCGCTGCCGAAATGGTCCATGTGCAGCAGCGAACGCAGGGCTTCACCGGTGGGCGCGTGTTTGTTCACGGACGGCCTTCCGCCTGGTTCGTCAGGCCACTCGACTGCTGTCGAGTGTGGTTTCGTCGATCGGCAGATGCGGAAGCAGTTCCCGGACGAGCGACAGCATCACGTCGCGTCCGCTGGGCGTCGGGCCCCGGCGCCGGGGTTCGTAGCGGTGGATCGGCATGCGCGCGGTGGCGGCCTCGCGGTAGGCCACCGTCGATGGGATCACCGTATCGAGAATGCGGATCGCGCCGCGCGACGGGGCGAAACTTTCTCGCTGAAGTTCCGCAGCGATGCGACCGGCCTCGCCAGCGCGGTCCATGCGGTTGATCAGCCCGTACAGCGGCCCGAGCGGTGCGCCCAGAAACTGCATGGGCCGCAGCCGGTCCAGCATCCCCAAGGTGCCGCGCGCGAATTCACGGGCCGAGAGGATTTCCGGGGGGATCGGCGACAGCAGCACCTGGGCCGCGCAAACGGCGGCGTCCTGCAGAGGACCGACCGCGCCTTGCGTGTCGATGATCGTGACGTCGTAGAAGTCAACCTGCTCCAGCGTGTGGCGCAGGCGTACGCGGCCGTCGGGCGTATGCAGAATCCAGTCCTGGAGTCGTCCGACTGGATCATCGGAGACGATCAGGTCGCAGCCGATGTCGGTGCGACTGATGCAGTCCGCGATGTCTCCGTCCTGCAACAGCGCCGACAGGCCGCGCGGCGCATGGTCGGTGAGTGTGTAGTAACTCGACAGCGTGGGCTGGATGTCAGCATCAATCAGCAACACTTCTTGTCCGAGGTCTGCCAGCAGACCGCCGAGGTTCGCCGCCAGCGTCGTCTTGCCGACGCCGCCCTTGGTGCTGCAGACGGTGATGACCAGATTGCCGCGTGGCGGCGGTCGCGTGGAGGTCATGGCGCCTCCTCAACCGAGGCCGGCCGAGCCGGTGTGTTCGCGCGTTCTCCGCTCGATGAACGCATGCACATCTTCTTCGCGATATCGCACGAGCCTGCCGCACTTCACGAATGGCAGGCTGTAACGTCCGGTCACGCGCCAGATCTGCAAGGTGGCCGGTTTGACGCCGAGGCGCTGGGCGACCTGCTCCTGAGTCAGTAATACGGACTGAACGGGCGGGTGGCTCATGATCGTCGATCCCTGTCGAAGGCCGGAATGTCTCGGCGAGAGGGGAGATCGTTGATCCGGGTTGCTGCGAAGAAAACTCCCGGCGTTCGTTACGCGGGAGAATTCGGGGTTATCCGGGAATTTTGGGGATTTGCCTTGAGGTGTACGGTCCTCCCATAGCGGTCCATGCAACTATTGGGTGGATGTGCGATAGTCCTGTATCATAGGTGTTTAAGCATAAATACCGAGTATTAAGGAAATCGCCATGCGGCGCTCCGAAGCCCGAACAGTCGAAGCCGTCAGACGTCTGGGGGTCGCGCGGCCGCGTGACCTCAAGGCGCTCGGCATTCCCGTCGAATACGCGCGCCGGCTTGCGGCGCGCGGTGCGCTGGTGCGCGTATCGCGAGGGCTGTATGCCGTTCCGGATGCTGACATCTCGGCGCAGCGCAGCCTCGCCGAAGTAGCCAAGGCCGTTCCCAGGGCGACGGTCTGCCTGCTCAGCGCGCTTCGTTTCCACGGCCTGACGACGCAGTCGCCGGCCGAGGTCTGGATCGCGCTGGACAACCACGCCTGGCACCCGCGCAATCCGCCGTTTCCGGTCCGTGTCGTCTACTTCTCCGGTGCAGCGCTGACCGAGGGCGTCGAGACGCACAGGATCGACGGCGTTGCCGTCCGGATCTACTCGGCGGCCAAGACCGTGGCGGACTGCTTCAAGTACCGCAACAAGATCGGCCCCGAAATCGCCGTCGAGGCGCTGAAGGACTACGTCCAGCGTCATCCGCGAGGCATGGATGCGCTGTGGCGCCATGCGAAGCTGGACCGGGTGGCCACGGTGATGCGGCCGTATCTGGAAGTCGTCGGATGACGGAAAGGCCTGCCAAGGACCGGGCGGCATCGATTCGGGCGCGCCTGCTGAATATCGCCCGCCAACGCGGCGAGGATTTCCAGATCACGCTGCGCAACTACCTGTTCGAGCGCTTTCTGTACCGCCTGGCGGCCTCCGAACTGCGCGAGCGATTCGTTCTGAAAGGCGCCATGCTGCTCCGGCTGTGGGCCGACCAGCCCTATCGCGCAACCGTCGATCTCGATCTGTTGTCGCGAGGAAACAACGACCCGGCGTCCGTCGCCGGTGACATTGCAGCCATCTGCCGCGTGGAGGTTCCAGACGATGCCGTGGTCTTTGATCCCGCATCCATCGTGGCCGAGCCGATTCGTGCGGAGCAGGAATATGCGGGCGTCCGCGTCACCTTCGAAGCAAGGCTCGGGACGATACGTGACCGCTTGCAGGTCGATATCGGCTTCGGGGATGCGCTCTGGCCATATCCAGAGGAACTGGTCTATCCCGTCGTGCTCGACGACCCTGCGCCGGTCCTTCGCGTCTATCGCCCTGAGACGGTGATCGCCGAGAAGCTCGAAGCCATCGTTTCTCTGGGCATTCGCAACAGCCGGATCAAGGACTTCTTCGACATCGACTATCTGGCGCACTCGGAGCGCGTCGACCAAGCCGTGCTGGTCGAGTCGATACGTCGGACGTTTGTCCGCAGAGGGACGCCGATTCCGGAGCAAACACCGGTTGGGCTGACGTCCGAGTTCTGGGCGCTGCCGGGACGTGACGCCCAAGTGCGGGCATTTGTTCGGCGTGCCCGACTGAAGCAATCGCCCGAGCGTGTGGCCGATGTCGGCCTGCGGGTTGCAGCCTTTGCACTGCCATTGCTTGAAGCGGCCGGACGATCCGACAGAGATTGAATCACGGGCTCACTTGACCGACCGGAACTCTGGACCGCATCTCGACGTTCTTCTGAGAGCCGGCTCTCAGCATGGCTTCCGCCGCACGCTCCATGCTGTCGCGAACAGGGTCCAGGTGCAGCCGGGCATAGATAGCCGTGGCCTGCGGCGACTTGTGCCCGAGGCTGCGGCCGATGATCGAAAGACTCGCGCCGTTGATGGCCTGCCAGCTGCCCATGCTTCGGCGAAGGTCATGCATCAGCAGGTCATCCAGGCGAGCCGACGAGGGATCAAGGCCCCGCTGCTGCGCCTCCTCGCGTAGCTTTCTCAACGTTGGAAGGATGCTGCGCTCCTTGGTGCGCGGATCGAAGATTTGTTCGGGCATTCGCGACTCACCTTCGCAAGCCGCGATCATCTCCGACAGGCCGATGGCCTCGGCGCGGGCCAAAACCCGAGCCCAGCCCTTGCGCGGTTCCACTAGATGCCCTGGGCCCTTGTCGCTGTCGGACGCCGGAAGTACCCAGACGTCGGTCGCGGGCGCACGTTCCCGCCGTCGCTGGAGAATGTCGATCGCGTTGGACGTGAGCGGCACGGCCTGATGCTCGCCGTTCTTGAATTCGTTCGCGTCGATGTACCAGACGCCACTGCTCAGATCGATGTCCTTCCACTTCATCGCCTGAACGTTGCCGCGGCGCTGGCCGGTGAGCAGCGCCAGCAGGATGAAGTCGCGGATTTCGTCGTTGTCTTCGAGTGCGACGGCTTTGAAGAAACGCGGCAGTTCATGAGGCAGCAGGAAGCGCGCGCGCCGGCGCTTCTTGGCGCCGGGGATGCCGGCGAACGGATTTTCGCGTTGCCAGAGGCTTCGTTCACGTGCCCAGTTGAAAAGCTTGCGCCCCAGCGCAAGGACCGCACGCTCGGCGGTGACGGGGCTTCGGCCTTCCTCGATCATGCGATCCATCAGTGCAACGATTTGACGCCGGTCGATCTGGGAAAGCTTCTTGCGGCCCATGACCTTGCCAAGGTACAGCTGGTAGTTCGACTCGTCGTTGCGCCATGTCTTCTTGTGCAGCTTGGAGTGCCGTTGAAGGAAGCTCTCGAAGAGTTCGTTCAGGGTTATCTCGCTGCGGCGTTCTCTGAGGGATTCCGCCATGCTCCTGCCGGAAGCCAGTACGCCCACGATCTCCATTGCTTGCCGACGGGCCATCTCAATGGTCACTTCGGGGTATCGGCCAATGGTGACCATTTCGAGCGAGCCATACTTGGGGCGCTTGAGCACGACGAAGGTCTTCACGCCAGCGGATGTCACCCTGAGGGATAGGCCGGGCAGGCGGGTATCCTGAAACAGCACTCGCTTGCCGGCCGCGGGAAGGGCCAAGCCGTCGATTGCGGCTTTGGTGAAGTTGATCTGCGCCATGCTGACCTCCTGAAGGCGCGTGCCGGGCTAACACCGGGCTAACAATCTGGGGAATGCCTGGGAGAGGTCAATATAGATTCCGTCAGAAGAGAAGTAAACAAAATCAGCATGTTGTGTAGCTTTGTGAAGCACCATAAATGTACGGAAAGTTGTACTGAGGGCGTTCGCAATGCGAAGGTCGGGAGTTCGATCCTCCTCCGCTCCACCATTTCAAAGTGCCACAAGATGCAAAGAAGTCCCTAAGTCGCGCTTTTTGCGCGATTTTTTGTTGGTCGCTAGTGTCACGACGTGCCGCAAAATG
>JAHZLQ010000058.1 GCA_022599775.1 Gammaproteobacteria bacterium | reverse complement strand
GGCCCGACGACGAAACCCAGATCGGTGGACCGCGTGCCTGCCGGATCACGCCCGGCGACTTCGAGCAATGCGATGATGCCGGGCCGTGCACGGCCGGCGCGAATCCGCGCCAAACCGCCGGCCACCAGCACGCGGTTATTGCGGTCCAGGCGCACCACGTCCGCCACCGTTCCGAGTGCGACCAGATCCAGATAGTCGGCCATCGCCGGTTCGGGCCGCTCGGCGAACCAGTCCAGGCTGCGCAGGCGCTGCCGCAGCGCCGCCATCACATAGAAAATCACGCCGACGCCAGCCAGGTGCTTGCTCGCGAAGCTGTCTCCGGGCTGGTTCGGATTGACGATGGCATCGGCCTCGGGCAGCGCCTCGCCGGCCAGATGATGGTCGGTTACCACCACCTGCAGGCCGGCCGCGCGCGCCGCCGCCACGCCGGCGAGACTGGAAATGCCGTTGTCGACGGTCAGCAGCAGTTCGGCGCCACGTTCGCGCGCGAGTTCCACCAGCGCCGGAGACAGGCCGTAGCCCATCAGGAAACGGTCTGGCACCACGTAGTCGACATTGCTATGGCCGAAGGCACGCAAGGCACTGGTGGCCAGGGCGCTGCTGGTGGCGCCGTCGGCGTCATAGTCGCCGCAGATGACGATGCGGCGGCCGTGCAGCACGGCGTCGGCCAGCAGTTCGGCGGCGCGCTCCAGGCCCAGCAGCCCGGCCGGCGGCAGCAGATCCTGAAGCTTCAGCGAAAGGCTGTCGGCGTCGACGATGCCGCGCGCCGAGTAGATACGGCGCAGGACAGGATGCAGGTCCACCGGCAGCCCATCGACGGGGCCGCACTCACGCCGGCGGACACGGGCCAGGCTCACAGGCGCTCGATCAGCGCCTTGTTCACCGCAGACAGCTCCGCCGGCACCTTGATCACGCTGGACAGGCCATCACGCATCGCAATATCGGGGTCCTTGAGGCCGTGGCCGGTCAGGGTGCACACCACGGTGCTGCCGGCCTTGATCTTGCCGCTGGCGATGTCACGCAGGGCGCCGGCCAGAGAAGTGGCCGAAGCCGGCTCGCAGAACACGCCTTCGCGCTTGGCGAGCAGCGACTGCGTGGCGAGGATTTCCTCGTCGCCGATTTCGTCGAACCAGCCATCGGACTCGCTGCGCACCGCCCAGGCCAGATCCCAGCTCTGCGGATCACCGATACGAATGGCCGTGGCCACGGTCTCCGGTTCGCGCACTGGGCCACCGCGCATGAATGGCGCCGAGCCGGCCGCCTGGTAACCGGCCATGCGCGGTCGATTCGAGGACAAGCCTCCGATCCTGTAATTCTTGAGTTCCGGCGGCAACACATTGGCCGCCGTGGTCTCGCCCATGGCCTCGGAATAACCCATCCAGTAAGCGCTGATGTTGCCGGCGTTGCCGACCGGAATGCAGTGCACGTCCGGCGCGCGGCCGAGATCCCGCACCACTTCGAAGGCCGCGGTCTTCTGCCCTTGCAGGCGGAACGGATTGATCGAGTTGACGATGGTCACCGGTGCGGTTTCGGCGACTTCCTTGACCAGGCGCATGCCGTCATCGAAGTTGCCTTGTATCTGCACCACCACCGAACCATGCATGACCGCCTGCGCCAGCTTGCCGGCGGCGATCTTGCCTTCCGGAATCAGCACGAAGGCCGTAATGCCGGCACGCGCCGCGTAGGCTGCCGCTGCTGCCGAGGTGTTGCCGGTGGAGGCGCAGATGATCGCCTTGGCGCCTTCGGCCACGGCCTGGGTCACGGCCATGGTCATGCCGCGATCCTTGAACGAACCGGTCGGGTTGAGGCCTTCGAATTTGACGTAGAGCTCGCCGTCGAAACCGATCTCTCGCGGAATGTTCTCAAGCCGGATCAGCGGCGTGTTGCCCTCGCCCAGCGCGATCGCGTGGGTCGTGTCGGCTACCGGCAGGCGGTCGCGCCAAGCATCGATCAATCCTGTGTATCGCATTTTTTCGTCAGGCCTAGGGTGTTAGGGGTGAGGCGTACAGAAGCGACAAGACCTGGGCGCTGTTGCGCCTCGCGCCTGACGCCTCGCACCTCACGAGTCAAAGTGTTCGACGCGCAGGCGCGAGAAACCGCTGCGCACCGAGGGCAAGGCCTCGATCCGGGCGCAGGCCTCGTTGAAGCGGGCTTCCTGGACCACCGAGGTGATGATCGCCACCACGGCGTCTTCGGCGGCGCGCGGCTCCTTCTGGATGATCGCCTCGACGCTGATGTCCAGCTCCGCAAGAATCGAAGTGATCGCGCGCAGCACGCCCGGCTCGTCCGCCACGCAAACCCGCAGGTAGTACGCGGATTCGATTTGTTCCAGCGGCAGCACGTCCATCGGCGCGATCGCATCCGGCTGGAACGCCAGATACGGCACGCGGTGCTGCGGTGGCGTGTCGAGACTGCGCACCGCATCGACCAGGTCGGCGATCACGGCGGAGGCCGTGGCTTCACCGCCGGCGCCGCGTCCGTAGTAGCCGGTGCGGCCGACCGCATCACCGTGCACGACGATGGCGTTGAGCACACCGTCGACCTTGGCCAGCAATTGATCATCCGCGATCAGCGTGGGCTGCACCCGCAGTTCGACGCCGTCAGCCCCGCGTTTGGCGATACCGAGGTGCTTGATGCGGTAGCCCAGCGCTTTCGCCAGCTCGATGTCCTGCGACTGGATGCGGGTGATACCTTCGCAAGCGACGCGTTCGAAGGCCAACGGGATACCGAAGGCGATCGAGGCGAGAATCGTCAGCTTGTGCGCGGCGTCCACGCCCTCGACATCGAAGGTCGGATCGGCCTCGGCGTAGCCGAGCTGCTGCGCTTCGGTGAGCGCGGTGCCGAAATCGATGCCGCGCAGACTCATCTGCGTGAGGATGTAGTTGCAGGTGCCGTTGATGATGCCGACCACCGACAGCACGCGGTTAGCGGCCAGGCCTTCACGGATCGACTTGATGATCGGGATGCCGCCAGCCACGGCGGCTTCGTAGGCGATCATGGTGCCAGCACCGCGTGCCAGTTCGAACAGCTCGTTGCCACGTTCGGCCACCAGCGCCTTGTTGGCCGTGACCACCGGCTTGCCGCGGCGGATCGCCTCGCCGATCAATTCGAAGGCCGGCGTCTCGCCGCCGATCAGCTCGACCACCAGATCCACATCGTCGGCCGTGACCACGCGCATCGGGTCGGACTCGATCGCGACCTGCGACAATTCGCAGTCGCGCGCCTTGTTCGGATCGCGCGCCGAGGCGCGGCTGATCACGATCGGCCGCCCCGCGCGACGTGCGATTTCCTCGGCATTGCGTTGCAACACGCGAACCACGCCCTGGCCGACGGTTCCCAGCCCGAGCAGGCCGACGCGTATCGGGTCGCTCATGGCTGTCCCTCCTTCAGCATTTTCTTGATTCCCCGAATCGCCTGACGTGTGCGGTGCTCGTTCTCGATCAGGCCGAAACGCACGAAGGCATCGCCGTATTCGCCGAACCCGATGCCCGGACTGACCGCCACCTTGGCTTCCTCGAGCAGGCGCTTGGTGAATTCCAGCGAACCCATCTGCGCCCAGGGCTCCGGAATACGTGCCCACACGAACATCGTCGCCTTGGGCTTTTCGACCGGCCAGCCAGCGGCGCTCAGGCCTTCGCAGAGCACGTCGCGGCGCTTGCGATAGATTTCGCAGATCTCCGCGACGGCATCCTGCGGCCCTTCCAGCGCGGTGATCGCCGCCACCTGGATCGGCGTGAACATGCCGTAGTCCATATAGGACTTGATCCGCGCCAGCGCGCCGACCAGCGTGGGATTGCCGGCCATGAAGCCGACACGCCAGCCGGGCATGTTGTAGGACTTGGACAGGGTGAAGAATTCCACTGCGTAGTCCTTGGCGCCGGGCACCTGCAGGATCGACGGTGCCTTGTAACCGTCGAACACGAGGTCCGCATAGGCCAGATCGTGCACTACCCAGAGACCGTGCTCGCGCGCGATCTCGATGACCTTCTCGAAGAAGTCCAGATCCACGCACTGCGTGGTCGGATTCGACGGAAAGTTCAGGATCAGCATCTTCGGCTTCGGCCAGGTTTCACGGATCGCTTTCTGCAGTTCCTCGAAGAAGTCCACACCCGGACCGATGTGCACGTGGCGCAGATCGGCGCCGGCGATCACCACGCTGTACGAATGGATCGGGTATGCCGGGTTCGGCACCAGCACCGCGTCGCCCGGGCCCAGTGTGGCCAAGGCCAGATGCGCGATGCCTTCCTTGGAACCGATCGTGGCGATGCATTCGGTTTCGGGGTTCAGCGACACGCCGTAACGCCTGTCGTACCAGCCGGCGATCGCACGACGCAGACGCGGCACCCCCTTGGACACCGAGTAGCGGTGGGTGTCCGGCCGCAGCGCGGCCTGCGTCATCTTCTCGACGATGTGCGGTGGCGTGGGGCCGTCCGGGTTGCCCATGCCGAAATCGATGATGTCCTCGCCACGAGCTCGTGCTGCCATCTTCAGTTCGCCAATGATATTGAAGACGTACGGCGGCAGACGCTGGATGCGTGGGAACACGGCGTTCGGCGCCGTATCCGGGACGGAAGACATCGCGATACTCCTTGTGGAGAAACGAGCAAGCGTCCGCGCCAGGCGGACGGGGGGCGCAATTATTCACGCCACGACAAAGGGCCGCAACACGCGATTCACGTTAAGGACGCATCAGCGCGCCGGCAACAATGCCGAAGGATTGACCGGCTGGCCGGCACGCCGGATCTCGAAGTGCAGCACCGGCCGGCTTTCCGGCCCCATGCCGATCTCGCCGATCTGCTGGCCGCCAGTCACGGCATCGCCTTCCTCGACCAGGCGCCGACGGTTGTATCCATACGCCGACAGATAGGTTTCATCGTGCTTGACGATGATCAACTCGCCGTAGCCCTTGAGCGCGCTGCCGCTGTAGACCACCCGCCCCGGCGCCGCCGCGTAGACCGGCGCGCCGAGCTTGTCGGTGATGTCCAGACCCTTCGAGGCCGGCAAGGCGAAGCCGCGCAGCACCGTGCCGCTGGCCGGCCAGCGCCAGTTGTACGGGCCGGTCGGCACCGGCGCCGTGCTGGTACCCGTCGGTTTGACCACCACCGTACGAGCGCTGGCGCCGTTGCCGTTGCCGGTGCCGGACGAACGACTGGCGACGATCGGTGGATTCGAGCCGCCGCCAGTCGAGCCATTGGGTGGCCTCAGCCGGAGTATCTGTCCCGGATAGATCAGGTAGTTGCCGCTGATGCCGTTCCAGGCGGCCAGACTGCGGTAGTCGAGACTGTTGCGGAACGCGATCGAATAGACGGTGTCGCCACGTTGCACCTGATACTCGCCGGGGCCAGCGCGTCGCTGCACCGCGCCGCTTCCGCCAGCGCCACCACCGTCGATCGGCTCCCAGCGCCAGAACGAGCTGCAGGAGCACAGCAGGACCGCGAGCAGCGACAGTGGCAGATGCTTCACGCCATCACCCCGTAGAGAACGCCTCCCACCGCGATGAGGCCCAGCACGCTCCAGCCGATCAGGTCGATGTAGTGCACCAGACGATTCTCGATCGTGGGACCGGCCAGACGCACCAGGCCCGCCACCAAAAAAAAGCGCCCGCCGCGACCGATCGTGGAGCCCGCCACGAACGGCAGAAACGCCATGCCGTTGGCACCGGCCGCGATCGTGAACAGCTTGTACGGAATCGGCGTGAAGCCGGCCAGCAGCATCGCCCAGAACCCGTATTCGGCGAACCATTCGACCACGGTGTCGTAGCCATGCCGATAACCGAGACGATCAATCACCGGCTGCAGGGCGCCGATCAGGAAATAGCCGATCAGATAGCCGAACATGCCGCCCACGGTCGACGCCAGCGTGGTCAGTCCGGCCAAGGACCATGAGCGCTTCGGCTGCGCCAAGGTCATCGGAGCCAGCATCACATCGGGCGGAATCGGAAAGAACGAGGATTCCGCGAACGACACCAGCGCCAGGTACCAGCGCGCATGGCGATGCCGGGAGGCGCGCAGCATCCAGTCGTAGAGCCGCGAGAAGATGCCGCCTCCGGATTTGCGGTCATCCGCCACCTGCCCAGGCTCCATCTCAGGCGCGACCGGCCAACAGCGGCACGAAACTGACATTGGCGGTCTGACTACGGATCAGACGGCCGTCCAGCGTACGGTCGATACACACCAGCACCTGCGCGCCGCTGGGCCCGACCGGCATCACCAGGCGACCGCCCGGCCCCAGCTGCTCCGGCAGGGCCGGCGGCACCTCGGCCGCGCCCGCCGTCACCAGTATGCCGTCGTACGGCGCCTGACTGGCCCAGCCTTTCATGCCGTCACCGTAGTTGAACAGGACATTGTGATAACCCAGACGTTCCAGACGCTCACGCGCCACACGGGATAGTTCGCGCAGACGCTCCACCGAGAACACCGTGGATACCAGCTCGGCCAGCACCGCCGTCTGGTAGCCGCTGCCGGTGCCGATCTCCAGCACCTTGCGGATCTTGCCGGGCGCCATCAGCAGCTGCGTCATCAAGGCGACGACGTACGGCTGCGAGATCGTCTGCGCCTGGCCGATCGGCAGCGCGGTGTTGATGTAGGCGCGATAGCGCAGCGCCTCCTCGACGAATTCGTGACGCGGCACCTTGGCGATCACTTCGAGCACCGCCGGATCGGTCACGCCCTGCTGCTGCAACTCGCGAACCAGACGCTGCCGCGCATTGTCCGAGGTCACGCCGAGCCCACGCGAATGGTGGTGTCGACCGATCATCGCAGGGCTTCCAGCCAGTTCCCCACCCGCTCCAGTTCGCCATGACGCGTCAGGTCGGTGACGATCGGCGTGATGGAGACAAAGTGGTTGACGATGGCGTCGAAATCCGTGCCCGGCCCACAGTCCAGCTCGGGCCCGACCGCGCCGACCCAGTAGATCGTGCGACCGCGCGGATCCTTGGCCGGCACCACGCCTTCGGCCAGATGCCGCTTGCCGAGGCGGGTCGAACGGAAACCGGCGAGATCCTCGAACGGGATGTCGGGCACGTTCACGTTGAGAATCAGGTCCGCTGCCAGCGGCGATTCGCGCAGGCGTTCGATCAGGATATGCGCCACGCGTGCGGCCGTGCCGAAATGCCGGGGGCTGAGGTCGGTGGTGGAAATCGCGATGGCCGGCGCACCCAGATGCCGGCCCTCCATCGCCGCGGCGACCGTTCCCGAATACAGGGTATCGTCACCCAGATTGGCACCGGCGTTGATGCCGGACACCACGATGTCCGGCCGGCGTTCGAGCAAGCCGGTCAGGGCCAGATGCACGCAGTCGGTCGGCGTGCCGTCCACGCAGACCGTGCCGTCGTCATGGCGCTGGATCCGCAGGGGATTGCTCAGCGTCAGCGAATTGCTGGCGCCGCTGCGATTGCGGTCGGGCGCAACGATGTCGAGTTCGTAGTGCGGGCGTAATTCGTCGATGAGACGGCGCAAGCCCGGAGCTTGGCAGCCGTCGTCGTTAGACAGCAGGATATGCATGGAACCCGTTCGGGTAGAAGTTGCCGAATTGTAACTCGCCGGGGAAGACAAAGATGCACGAAGACGACGACACACAGGCATTCAGGGACGCGATGCGCGGCACTGTCGTGCGCAAGCCGTCCGACCGCGTCGAACCGGCGCGCAAACCGCTGTCGCCGCGCCCCGTGCAGTTCGAGGCCGACGAGCTTGCCGCCTTGCGCGAATCCCTGGAAATGATTCCCGAGGATGCGCTGATCGCCAGCGGCGAAGTGCTGAGCTACCGCATGCCCGGCGTGCAGGACTCCGTGTTCCGTCGCCTGCGTCGCGGCGGCTACCGCATCGGAGACGAACTCGACCTGCATGGGCTCAACGCCGAAAAGGCACGCCTTGCGGTGCACGTGTTCCTCGCGCAATGCCAAGACCGCGACGTGCGCTGCGTTCGCATCATCCACGGCAAGGGCCTGCGATCGAGCAATGACGGCCCGGTGCTGAAACGCTCGATCGACGGCTGGCTGCGTCGGCGCAAGGACGTGCTGGCTTTCCATTCGGCGCGCCCGCACGACGGGGGTGCGGGTGCGGTTTACGTGCTTCTTCGCCGAAACGTAAGCTGAATAAGGCGACGCATTCCGTGTCTACGCCGTCACGCCCAAACCGGCACGTAGATTCAGGGCGCGGCCAATGCTGGCGCTGCGGGTGTCGCGGGCAGGTGCTTTTCGACAAAGTCCAGTATGGCCGGATAGATCGTCTGCCTCTGCTTTCGAGTGGATGAATGGCCGGCTTCTTCGACCACCAGCAATTCGACGTCCTTGCCCGCCTTGCGTAGCGCCTTTTCCATGGCCCGGGACTGTTCGAGCGGTATGCGTTGATCCTCGTCGCCGTGAATCAACAGGATCGGTATGTGTACGTCCTGGACTCTGTTGATGGGCGAGCGCCGCTCAAGCATTTGCTTGTCATCCGATGGATCGCCGATCTGGCGCTTCATGTATTCCCACTCATCCTCATTGCCCCTCATCGCCTTTCGATCAGATTTGAGCTGGTCACGAAGGTCCGAAATCCCCGCCTGGGAGATTGCGCAGCGATAGAGGTCCGGCGTCATCGTCGCCGCCGCAAGCGCGGCATAGCCGCCGTAGGACGCGCCAAGAATGCAGGCTCGCTCGCTGTCGACGTAACCGGCGTCGACGAGATAGCGCAAGGCATCCGTCAGGTCATCCTGCATCGCGCCGCCCCACTCGCGCTTGCCGCTGTCGGCGAAGGACTTTCCAAATCCGGAGGAACCACGAAAATTGGGCCGGAAGACCTGATAGCCACGCGTCGCCAATAATTGCACCAAGGGGTCGTATGCCAGCGTGTCACGTACTTCCGGGCCGCCGTGGGGCATCATGATCAGCGGCGGTCGGTCACCTGCGTTCGTGTTCGGCGGGCGCGTCAAGTAGCCCATGATCTCCAGCCCGTCTCGTGCCTTGTAGCGCAGTACCTGGGTCGATCCTAGGCGGTCCTTGTCGATGACGGGGAATTGATGGCCAATCTCAAGCACGCGGTGCTTGTCCAGGTCATAGACGTAATAGCTACCCGGATCGCGCGGACCGGTCGTATACAGAAGCCACAAATTCCCCTGCGTAGCCCGATCGATCAGGTGAATGTCGATCTCGGGACCAAAGTATTCATTCAGCCCGTTCAAATGCGCTTGCAAGGCCGGATCGACCAAGTCGTTGACCCACCGATCCGCGTAGTAGGCCGCACCGACGTACTCGTGCGTCCGCGGTTTGTAAAACATCTGCACGATGTCAAAACCGGGCTCGGATCGAACTTCCTTGACGTACCGCTGATGCACGACGTCGTATAGATGAATCCCGGTCGTATCACTGCCGTCGGGCCGAGCCGCGACATAAAACGTTTCGGGTTCCGGCCCGGGAACCAATGGGTAGAACTCCGGCGCAGCATCTCGCTGCTCGTTTATCGGATCGATCGAGGCGATCTTGTCCCAGTCCAGATCCCGTCCCCGTGCCTCAGCAGGCCCTTTGCGTACAAGGATATTCACCCTCGACCCGAGCCAGTTGGTGTCCAGACGAAACGCCGGATTTCCATCCGCATCGGTAAACCAGAACAAGGTGCGGCGTGTTCCAAGTGCAATCCGCTCGGACGTGCCATCGTCGATGTCCAGCTTGAACAGATCCAGGCTGTTTTCGTACCAGGCCGGCATGATGATGTGCTTCGGATCACTGGGCAGGAAATTCGTCACCCTGGACAGATTCTTCGATTCAAGCACTTCCCAGTTGTCGCTGAACAACATCTGCAGATTGCCGCCGTCGTGGTCGATCGCGAACACGCGGGTCACCGGGATCGCAAACAAGGCTTCTTCGAGCTCTTCCGCAGGAATGGCGCGACGGTCCTTGCCTACCCAGAACTTTGCACAAAACAGCAGTCGATCATTGCTCGCCCAATCGGCCCATTTGATGACCCCACCGGATAGCGGATAAACGAATGGTTGGCTCTGCGGCTGTTCCAGATCCGCAACCAGAATCCGCTGGCTCTCGTTCCTAAGTTGCAGGACCAAGACATAGCGGCCGGACGGCGACAGCTTCAGCCCCCAGCTATTCAACTCGGCGGTGGCCTCCTCGATACTCAGCGGCATTGCAGTCGCGCTGGCCACCTGTGGTGAGACTGCAGAGACGCCAACGCTACAGAATAGTACGAGGCGAAAAATTGTCCGCCTGCCTATTCCAAACACCATCCTCAGAATCACCGTTCACCCCGCATTCGATTCAGGGATACTCTGCGCCGAAAATCGGGGAGCTTCCTGGGCCTTATTTTAGAACTGCGCCATTGATGATTCCGCATAGACACGATTCCGACAAGCTGTGCCGCGCGGGACGTGCATTTCCGGAGCTGTGGCGTAGCCATGTACAGAGCGCAGCGCGAGCCCGACGCGGGGCAGCCCCATGAACCTCCACTCAGAAGCCTGCCACTGCAAGCGGCGCTGTGGGGATTGCTCGGCGGTGGAGCACTGATGCTGGGCGCCACCGCCGGCTATGCCGCGCGGATCCGGCAGCTCTGAGTGTCCACGATCATGGCCTTCGGCAGCGGCGTGCTGATTTCGGCGCTGGCGTTCGAGCTGATGGCCGAGCCCCATCAAACCGGCGGGTTCGCTGCGATCGCCAGCGGCTTCATGGCGGGCGCGATCGTCTACACCGTGGCCAATCTCGCGCTGGAACGCTACGGCGCGGCCTATCGCTAGCGATCCGGCGACCAACAGGCCGCCGAAGCGGACCATCCCGCACCTGAAGCCGCCGCGTCCGGCATCCCGTTCACATGTCGGCAGCGATCAGGGTCACGGCGTGCGCCGACAGTGCGCGCTTCTCGCCGATCGCGTCGACGCCTTCGTGCGTAGTCGCCTTGACGCTGACGGCGCCGATATCGACGCCCAGGTCCTCGCACAAGCGCTGCCGCATCGTGACGATGTAGGGCGCCAGCTTGGGGACCTGCGCGACGATCGTGAGGTCCACGTTGACCGGCCGAAACCCGGCCTGCGCCAGTGTCTTGACCACCTCGCGCAGCAGCACGCGGCTGTCCGCGCCGGCGAACTCGGGGTCGGTGTCCGGGAAATAGTGGCCGATGTCGCCAAGCGCGGCTGCGCCCAGCAGAGCATCGCACAGGGCATGGATCGCGGCATCGCCGTCGGAATGCGCGACGATCGCGTAGTCGCAGGCGATATAGACACCGCCGAGCGTCACGCCCTCGCCGGGCTGTAGGCGATGCAGGTCGAAACCTTGGCCGATACGGAACATGGGTCGTCGGAGCGGGACGGATACGGTTGAGCTTACGCGAGCGCCGGGAGCAATGCGCAACTCGCAGGAATCTGGCAATGCAGCATCAGGGCAACCGCCCCAGTTGACGCAGCCAGAACTCGGCCAGCGCCAGATCCTCAGCGTGCGTGATCTTGATATTCGACCCGCTGCCGCGCACCAGATGCGGCTGCGCGCCGATCGCTTCCATCGCGCTGGCGTCGTCGGTCACGGCGAGCCCGCTGGATGCCGCCACTTCCAGTGCCTGAACCAGCCTCGGCAGCTCGAACAGTTGTGGCGTCTGCGCGCGCCATAAGGCATCGCGACTGACGGTCTCGTCCACCCTGGATTGCGCTTCGCGCTTGAGCGTATCGGTCACCGGCGTTGCCAACAGACCGCCGTCGACATTGCTGGCCTGATCGCGCAGGCGATCCAGATCCTCTCGACGCAGGCACGGCCGCGCGGCGTCATGTACCAGGACATAGCTGCGATCGTGCGGCTTGGCGAGCCTGGCTTCGATCCAGCGCAGTCCGCACAACACCGATTCGGCGCGACTGGCACCACCGCCGACGCTGAACACCCGACCGTCTCGACTGACCGGCAGTTTTTCGAACTCGTGATCCGCCGCGGCCAGCACCACCACGATACCGGCGATCCAGTCACAGCCCAGAAAGGGCTCGAGACTCCATTCGATGACGCAGCGTCCGGCCAGGGGCAGATACTGTTTGGGGCGATCGGCGGCCATGCGCGAGCCGCTGCCGGCGGCCACGACCACGGCCCAGTAGCGAGGCGTGCTTGCCAAGGTTCGGAACGGCCCGAATCAGCGTGAAACGACGAGGTAGAACGTCTCGTCGGATTTGATCATGCCCAGCGTGCTGCGGGCGCGCGCCTCGACCGCTTCGAGCCCCGCGTGCAGGTCGCTGACTTCGGCATCCAGCGCGGCATTGCGCGCACGCATCTGCGCCACCTCCGCCGATTCGGCGGCGATCAGCGACTTGAGACGATGCGTATGCGACAGCCCACCGTCCGCCACCCACAGTCGATACTGCAGGGCAGCGAACAGCGATAGTAAAATAGCTGCCGTCACACGCGTCATTTCAATAGCTTATACCAGACTCCTAAAGTTTATCCGAGTTTAATCGGAAATGCAGAGGCGCCCGGATACCGTGCCTGCGAACCGAGCTGCTTCTCGATGCGCAGCAACTGGTTGTACTTGGCCATGCGGTCGGAGCGACACAGCGAACCGGTCTTGATCTGCGAGGCACTGGTGGCGACGGCGATGTCGGCGATCGTGGTGTCCTCGGTTTCGCCGGAGCGGTGCGAAACCACGCTGGAATAACCAGCGCGCGTCGCCATGTCGATGGCCTCCAGCGTCTCGGTCAGCGTACCGATCTGGTTCGGCTTGATCAGGATGCTGTTGGCGACGTTCTTGGCAATGCCTTCGGCCAGGATCTTGGTATTGGTCACGAACAGGTCATCGCCCACCAACTGCAGCTTGTCGCCGAGCTTCTCGGTGAGAATCTTCCAGCCTTTCCAGTCGCCCTCGGCACAGCCGTCCTCGACCGAGATCACCGGGTACTGGCTGCAGATACCGGCCAGGTAGTCCACGAACTCGGCCGGCGTGTACTTCTTGCCCTCGCCGTCGAGGTGGTACTTGCCAGCCTTGAAGAACTCGCTGGACGCCACATCCAGCCCCAGATAGATGTCCTTGCCGGGCTTGTAGCCGGCCTTCTCGATGGCTTCGAGCAGACATTCCAGCGCGGCTGCGTTGGACGGCAGGTCCGGCGCGAAGCCGCCTTCGTCGCCCACGTTGGTGTTGAGCTTGCGCGCCTTGAGCACCGCTTTCAGCGCATGAAAGGTCTCGGACCCCCAGCGCAGCGCCTCTGAAAAGCTGGACGCGCCCACCGGCAGAATCATGAACTCCTGAATGTCGACATTGTTGTCGGCATGCGCGCCGCCGTTGATCACGTTCATCATCGGCACCGGCAGCACCGTGCCCTGCAAGCCCCCGATGTGGCGATACAACGGCAGGAAGTTTTCCTCGGCCGCGGCTTTGGCCGCAGCCAGCGAGACCGCGAGAATCGCATTGGCACCGAGCCGTGATTTGTTGTCGGTGCCGTCCAGATCGATCATCGTCTGATCAAGTGCCGCCTGATCCTGGGCTTCCAGACCAATCACCTTGCGCGCGATGTCGGACTCGACATGCTTGACCGCCTTGAGCACGCCCTTGCCAAGATAGCGCGGCTTCACCCGGCTCTTGCCCTTGGGCAAACCGTCGCGCAATTCCACCGCTTCACGCACGCCGGTCGACGCGCCGCTCGGCGCGGCAGCACGGCCGATCGCTCCGGATTCGAGGACGACTTCGGCTTCGATCGTGGGATTGCCTCGTGAGTCGATGATTTCAAGAGCACTGACTTTGGCGATTTTCGACATAGGTTGATGGTTCTCTTCTTGGTGAGTCGGTTGGGGTTGAATATGAGGTCGAAGCTTGTAGGAAATCTTCTACAAATTTGTAGGGCTTTTGCGCGATTTTATCGCGGCGCGCTATAAGCGTCATACATCTTGCTATGTTTTCCGCATCGTTGACGCCGCACCTAGGTCGTACAGAGCAGCGATCGACACCATAAATCCTTTGGGGGCATTTCATGAATCGCGATTCAAACATGCGCGGACGAGCAATCGTCGGCGCACTCACGGGTATTGCGCTCGCTGCAAGCCTGTATCCGTCCATCAGCCTGTCAGCCGCTCAGTCCAAGAGCGTCAGCGAACTGCTGGAGACCCTCAAGCTCAACACCGGCGACGCGCTGAGCGAGTCTCATCGTGCCGACGACAAGTACACGCTGCTGCGCGCCACCGGCAGCGCACCGCTGCTGCGTGACAACGTGAGCCTGGCGGCACCGATCCGCGCCAAGAATTTCCTCGCCGAGTTCGGTGGCATTGTCGGCGTCACCGACGCGGACAAGCAGTTCAAGCTCAATCGTCTCACGCAAGACACCGGTGGCCGTGAGCATGCGCACATGGACCAGATTCAGAACGGCTTGCCGGTGTTCGGTGCCCGTTTGGTCGTACACATGGATCGCAACGGTATCACCGGCACCAGCGGCGTGTTCATCGACGGCTTGGAATCGCTGTCCGCCACACCCACGCTCGGTATGACCACGCTGCAACAGCGTGCACTCGCCGTGGTCCGCAAGTACCACCCGGGCGTCTCCGAGTTCGACATCGAATCCAGTCAGCTGATGTACTATCGCACCGGCCTGTTGCAGGGCATTCCGGGCGAAAATCACCTTGCCTACGAATTGCGCGCCAAGGGCAAAGCGGGGCAGCCGATTCGCGAACGCATCATTCTGGATGCCAATACCGGCGCTGTGCTCAATCGCATCGACGAAATCGATTCGGTGCTCAATCGTGAGATCCACCTTGTTGTGCTGAATACGCCTCCGGTGCTCACCGAAGGGAGTGCGCTCGCCCCTGCAGACCCGGAATTCACCGGTGACACCAGCGATTCCCAGCGTGGCCTCGACCTCCCGGAGAACAATCTCTACATTTTCGCCGGCGGCACCTACAACCTGTACAAGAACCTGTTCGGTCGCGAAGGCTACGACGACGGCGCGATCGCCCCAGAGGAGCAGGTCCAGCGCAGCGTCTACCTCGTCAACCAGAACTGTCCCAACGCCTACTGGGACGGCACCTCCACCAACTACTGCCCAGGATTCGATGCCGACGACGTCGTCAGCCACGAGTGGAGCCATGCCTACACCGAGTACACGCACGGACTCGTTTATCAGTACCAGTCCGGCGCGCTGAACGAGGCCTATTCGGACATCTTTGGCGAAACCTACGATCTCATCAACGGCATCGAAGGGCCGCTGGGCTTTACGCTGACCGAAGGCGAGTACTTCGAAAACGGTGGCAGCCGCTGGGTTCTCGGCGAAGATCTCAGCGAGGTCGTGGCCGGCCTGCTGCTGCGCGACATGTGGGATCCGGACAACTTCGGTGTCAACGTGCCGATTCTGGGCATTCCAATCCTGAGCACCCCGTCGCCGGGCAGCGTTATGACCTCCGAGAACTATTTCTGCGGCACCTCGGACGGCGGCGGCGTGCATACCAATTCCGGCGTGCCGAATCATGCCTATGCCATGCTGGTCGACGGCAAGGAATTCAACGGCCAGACCATCGAGCCGATCGGCATGATCAAGGCGGCTCACATCTATTTCCGCGCCGAAACCGTGTATCAGACGCCGACCACCAACTTCGCCCAGCACGCCGATGCGCTGGAGCAATCCTGTCAGGATTTGATCGGCGAACCGCTGAACGACGTGTTCGGCGCGGTTTCCACCGATGTCATCACCGCTGCGGACTGCGATGCCGTCCATACCGCGATGCTTGCCGTCGAAATGCGTGAAGACCCGACCGAGAAGTGCGGCTATCTGCCGGTGCTGACGGCAGAGTCGGAAACCCCAGCGCAGTGTGAGGAAGGCCTAGCACCGGCTGCCTACTTCGCCGAGGACTGGGAGGACGGTTCGATTCCGAGCAGTTGGACGCTGAGCAGCAACGGCACCGGCGATGCCTGGCCGGATACCCACTGGGTGGTGACGTCCGAGCTGCCCGAACCGCATAGCGGATTCGCCGTGTTCGCCGAAGACCAGCTCGGCGGAACCTGCGCCGCCGGCGGTGACATTTCCGGAAACTTCACGATTGATACCCCGAACATCACGGTCGAGGAAGCGGATAGCAAGTTCGAATTCACCCACTTCATGCAGAGCGAGGCGCTGTACGACGGCGGCAATCTCAAGTACAGCCTCAACGGCGCCGACTTCGCCCTCGTCCCGGCCGAGTCAATCACGTTCAATTCCTATAACGATGCTCTGGATTCTGCCAGCACGGCACCGAATGCAGGTGAGGCCGCCTGGACCGGTTCGGACCAGGGCCAGGCGACCGGCAGCTGGGGCACGACTGTTGTGGACGTCGCGACGCTCGCCGCGGTCGGCGACACGCTCGTGTTCCGCTGGGACTTCGGACAGGACGGCTGCAACGGCAATCTCGGCTGGTACGTGGACGAGGTCAGCATGTTCAGCTGCAAGGTCGGCGGTGGTGACACGGGTGGCGACACCGGTGGGGATACGGGCGGCGATACGGGCGGCGACACCGGTACGGACGGCAGCGACAACAGCACGTCCGGCGGCGGCGGCAGCTTCGCACTGTTCGAGCTGATCGCCATGCTGGGTCTGCTGGGGTTGGCGCGCCGTCGGCGCCAGCAGAGCTGACGGCGGACAGTTAGGTAGAAAAAAAAGGCCAGCGTTTCAACGCTGGCCTTTTTCTTTGGACTCGAGTTCAGTATAGATCGACCAACAACGCAGGCTGTCCCCAGGCAGCCAGATGAGCGTTCGAGGCATCGAAGTACTGAGTCCAAAACATCTTCAGCGCCATCAATTTCTCTTGCCCGCGATACGACGACTCTTCCCCGGGCAGCAGGGCGGCACCCAATACGAAGATGTTCGCGTCATCGAAGGTGCCTATAAGATCCAGCGCCTTGAATTTTTTGAATTCCGCCGTCGGATCGATCAGACGCAACTTTTGCTGCGCGTAGAAGCTCGTGACCGACGAATGCTCCAGCAAATCCGAAATCAGCAATACAGTTTTAGACTTCGCGGGCTCAGCGCCGATCAGCTCCCTAGAAATTTGTGACAGCGAGCCGACGAGATCGCTGTTTCGAGCACTGGTGATCGGCACCGCCAGCACCTTGTCCATAGCACTACTAACCGCGTTTTCGAAGTACTCCTGCTGCTTGGAAACGCAGTGCTCATAACGGCCGACATCACGCTTCGGCAAAACGTAACGCTCATCGGACTTGAGCGGTCGGTCAAGCCGACCGTCAAACACCACTTCCGTATACTGCTCGGCTTGGAACGACGAAAAGGCGACGACGACGACCCGTTCCCCACTGGACAGCGTCCTTTTGACCCGAAGTACTGCATCGCCACTCAGTTTCTGGTCCAGAACGGTTGTTCGGTCCATCAGCACGAAAACCGTTCTTGACGGAGCCTCATCAGGAATCGACGCATACTGCCGACAGGACGGAACATCGTTTCGCTCAGCCGCGCAAACCTGCGCCGACATCAACCCACTCACCGTGCCCAAGGCGCCAACGGCAAGAACCCAGGTGAAGTGCTTCATCAGGTCTTGTTGCCTCGCAGTTTCTCGCGCAGGTCCTGCTTGATCCTTTGTTCGCGTTCCTGTTTAAGCTTTTCCTCCTGGCTTCGCTCATTCGCGAGTTCAAGCTCAACCTCGGCCTGCAAACGCGCGAGCGTCTCGGAATCCACATCGGCCAATTCGTTATTCGAGTGCTCTACGGGCGTCGACGTGTTCGGCCCGGTAGCCGCCTCCGAGACAGCTTGCCGCGGCGGCCGGTCCGCTACCGACCTGCGAGTTTCCAGGTTCGCCTTGTTTCGCGCGGCAGCACGGCGCGAGGTTCTCTCTTCATCAGACGTGCGTGCACTTTCCCGGCGCTCGAGTTCCTCCTCGGTGAACACAGCGAAGGTACGAGCTTCAGCTGTCGAAATCAGCGAATTCGTTGTGGTTTCCTTCATTCGGCGTTGCAGTTCAGAAAGCTTCGCCTGCGCGATTCTTGACACGTAATCGACAATGCGTTCCTGCGCACGAACGAAAGAATCCGCCGTCGGGTGCCCCCCTCGAATTTTGGTGGCCTGCGCGCCGTCAAAACTGGCAAAACCCCAGAAATAGCCCGTCAGCACGCCGAATATCTGCAGGAAAATAAAGATCACGGCAAGAATGACGAACGTAGCCCAGCCCCCTTGGAGGTCCTTGCGGGTTTCGTCTTGTTGCGCGGCCGCGGCAGCTTGGTCCTCGATTGATTGCAGCTCGGGCGGCAATGAAGGTTGCGAAGAAGGCGCACCAAAAGCGGCATCCACCGCACTACCGTCCCGGGTTTCCCGAATCCGTTCAAGTTCTAACACGGTGCCCCGGACATAGGTGGAACCGGCAGCCACGATCAGTACGAACAGAGCAGTCATGATGGTGATCAGCCATTTTGGCGTCACCGAGGCATTATGCGGTATGCGGCTGAGCAACTGGATGTAGCCCGGTTCGTGGTCATCCTCGAAGGTCTTATCCAGCGGCGCACTGCCGCTTACCGCTAACTGGCGACGTGATTGAGCCGCATCACGGGAATTGGCCCAGAACGACCGGGCCTTCTTGACCAGGGCGTTGAGGTGAATCTCGCGTCCGGTGAAATGGGTCAACGACACCAGCAGTACAGACACCATGAACGCAATGCCGATTGCGGCCATCTGCTGCATCTGTTCGGAAGCGCCGGGGATCGTGTAGCCAGCCAGCACATAGCTAAAGCCCAGCGCCTCGACGACAACCAACGCCGAGACCAGAATCCAGCCTGCCAGCGGAAGCTTGCTGCGTCCAAGTTCACCGACTTTGGACAGGTAGTCGGTCGCTTTCTCATACTCGGAAACCGAATGCGTGCCTTCGATGAACACGTAGAAATCGTGACAAACCTGGCGCTCGGAATGGAACCAGTCACCAGCTGTGCTCGGATCGCGCGAAAGTCGGCTCAGCGTACCCACCAGCGGAAAATCATAGCTAAGCCGCAACGCAAAAAAACGGACCTTGTCCCACCAGCGATAGATCACGAACAAAAGAACCAGAGCCCCGACAATGCTCCATTCGAGCATCGACAGTCCGTTCACGAAATCATTCAATCGGTCAAATAGGTGCATCCTCAGAATCTCCTATCCCGCAGAAGGCAGATACTCCGTTTGATAAACGGCGTCGCCGACCTTGTAGAAGAGCAGGCCATCCATCGCCTGAAACTTCCCCTTCACCGGCAACGCCACGTCCAGACACTCAACCGGCCGCTCCGGCGCCTCTAGGAATACGCGATAGAGAACACCGTGCTCGCCCACGTAGGACTGCGCAATCGCAGACGTTGCGCTTTGCAGCTTCTGCGTTCCCGACTCATAGACAAAAACCTGGGGCTGGTTGAGCACAGCACCATCTTTGCGAAGCACGCTGACCGGGGCGATAGCCACCAAGTACCCATTGACCTTTACGGACCAAACTCGCTCGTCCATCCCAGGTAGGTAATGCCCGGTTTCGCGACGCTGCTCGACGGAGCGGCCGGTCTTGAAGCTGATGACATCACCTGAAATTCTGGGGCTATCATCGAAACAAGCGGAGGCGACGGATTCCGACGCCTGCGCAGCACTCACCGGAACAAGCCGGCTAAGGACGCTCGACTTCATCGTCGGCTGCCCGATGGAGGCAATCACGCGATCATTCATACCGCTAACCGGCTGACCGCCAAAGTCGATCACTGCAGACCCGTCAGATGCCGGTCTCACGGTGTCCGCGACGGACCGGCCGTCATCGACGACAACAGTGGAGGACGGTCTGGCTGGTACAGACTCGGAAGGCCGCGACGTTTCTGGTGCTTTCGGTTTTGGCCGGCTCGAACTGTGCGCGAGAAAGCGTGCATCCCGTCGACGCATCTCGGCATAGCTCAACAATCCAGCCTCATCGGTGATTTCCAGAATCTCCACACGACGATTCAAGGCACGTCCGACAGCCGTATCATTGGAGGCAATTGGTTGCGACGATCCCGCACCCTGCAGATAGAGGCGATCGGGCGCTAGCCCGGCGTGGGTCATGATCTCGGCGATTGCACGCGCGCGCTGCTCCGACAGGCGCTGATTCAGGTCGGCGGTACCGGTCGAGTCGGTATGTCCTGTAACCAGGATTTGGGTCTGCACAGTCGTGCCGTCGGGCAGAGCCGCTTTCTCGGCATAGACCCTGGCCAGTTCGGTAAAGGCGTTTCTCGTCGATGTCGTAGGTACGGACGAGCCGATGGGAAACATTTCCTCACGATTGACCGTGGCGACGTAGCCCTCGACGGTGTCATTCCCGTCTTTCGACGCCTCGGAGACGACCGACGGCTCCACTTTCTCAAACGCGATATCGGTGCCGGTCTTCTGCGCAGCTGCCTCCAGGCGTTCGCGGCGCTTGTCGTAGATTTCGCCAAGCTTATAACCAAGAATGCCGCCGGCGACGCCCACTGCAATGCAGGTTTTGTCATTCCCGCCAGCGAGATAGCATGCGCCGGCCCCGGTGAGAGTCCCCAATACCGCTCCAGCAACCTTTCCGGGATTTTCCTTTAGCGTCTCGCAACCGGAAACGAAGGTCAGGGAGGCACTCAGTGCCGCGACCACCACGAACCGAACACCGGTCCACCAGGATCCGAAAGGCTGCCCCATTTTCCCCGTTCCCCCAATGGAACTACGTAGGCTACGGCCCACCCGGCCGAGCCATTCCGAGGAAAGCGTATCCTTCGCCTCCTCGTCATCTCATGAATATTACGCACAGACTTGATATATGCAATATCGCTCAGGCAGAAAAGCATCAACGTAGCGAGCCATCACAGCAACTCGGCACGAGACCTGCCCAAGAATCGGTCATGCAGCAGACGGTTGGACCGTCCGTCGTCGCGGAGATTAAATGAAGGCTGAGCCGAAGTGTATGCGCTCGATACTATTCGGTGATTCGGCTGCGAGCTTAGCCTCTCGCCGCATTTGACCCTTAGCCGAACGGTCCTATCCAGCGAATTTCTTCTCCAGCAGCGGCACCGATTTCACCACGCGATCCAGCGCCACCAAAGTCTCCAGCAGCTCCTCGATGCGCGACAAGGGCAGAGAATTGGGGCCGTCGCACAGGGCTTCGTCGGGCTTGGGATGCGTTTCCATGAAAAGTCCGGACACGCCGGCACCGACCGCAGCGCGCGCCAGCACCGGGATGAACTCGCGCTGCCCACCGCTGGAGCCGCCCTGCCCGCCCGGCAATTGCACGGAGTGCGTGCAGTCGAACACCACTGGTGCAAAGCGGTTCATGATCGACAGACCACGCATGTCGACGACGAGATTGTTGTAGCCGAACGAAAAGCCGCGCTCGCACAAAGCGAAGTTGTGCTCGGCAACCGCCGTCATCTTGTCGATGACCTTGGCCATTTCCCAGGGCGACATGAACTGGCCCTTCTTGACGTTGATCGGCCGTCCGCTCCTCGCCCACTTCTGCATGAAGTTGGTCTGGCGACACAGAAACGCCGGGGTCTGGATCACGTCGATCACGGCTGCCAGTTCGTTGACCGGCGTATCCTCGTGCACATCGGTCAGCACCGGTACGCCGACCTGGGACTTCACGCTCTCCATGATGCGCAGCCCTTCTTCGATTCCAGGACCGCGATAGGAGGTGTGCGAAGTCCGGTTGGCCTTGTCGAACGAGCCCTTGAACACGTACAGGATGCCCAGGCGATCCGCAATCGGTTTGATGTGACTGGCCACTTCCAGGGCCAGATCCTCGGATTCCAGCGTGTCCGGCCCGGCGATCAGGAACAGCGGCTGATCGATGCCGACGTCTCGCCCGAGCAGCGTCTTCATGATGCGGTCGCGCGATGCGCCTCGTGCTGATGGCGCGCGGCACGGATGAACCCGGCGAACAGCGGGTGTCCGTCGCGCGGCGTCGAGGTGAACTCAGGATGGAACTGACAACCCAGGAACCACGGATGGTCCGCGACCTCGACCATCTCGACCAGCTGATCCTCGACCGTCTCGCCGGAAATGATCAGGCCTGCTGCTTCCAGGGGCTCGCGATACAGATTGTTGAACTCGTAGCGATGGCGATGGCGCTCGCCGATGATCTCGGCGTTGTACATTTCGCGTGCCTTGGTGCCGGCCTGCAGCCGGGCGCTTTGCTGGCCCAGCCGCATGGTTCCGCCCTTGTATGAGGCGTAGTCCCGCGTGTGGACCTTGCCGCTGGTGTCGTGCCATTCGGTCACGAGCGCGATCACCGGATGCGGGGTGCTGGGATTCATCTCCGTGCTGTGCGCGCCTTCA
Source organism: Gammaproteobacteria bacterium (assembly GCA_022599775.1). Lineage (GTDB taxonomy): Bacteria > Pseudomonadota > Gammaproteobacteria > Nevskiales > Nevskiaceae > Banduia. Next base: position 54,506 of record JAHZLQ010000058.1, on the reverse strand, counting down.
AGTCCGCACATGTTGCGTGCGTATTCGATGACGGCCACCTGCATGCCCAGGCAGATTCCGAGATACGGAATCTTGTTCTCACGCGCGTAGCGGCAGGCGGCGATCTTGCCTTCGATGCCACGCTCACCGAATCCGCCGGGCACCAGTACCGCGTCGGCACCCTGCAGAACGTGCTCGCCGCCCTGGCGTTCGATCGCCTCGGCTTCGACATAGCGAATGCGCACGCGCGTACCGGTGTGGCGGCCGGCATGGTTGAGCGCTTCGTTGAGTGATTTGTAGGCGTCGGTGAGATCGACATACTTGCCGACCATCGCCACTTCCACCTCGACATCCTGCTCGTCGCGCGAGGCGACCACGCGGTCCCACTGCGACAGGTCGGCGCGGCGCGCTTCGATGCCGAAATGTTCGACCACCAGATCGTCGAGTTGCTGCTGATGCAGCCAGGACGGGATCTTGTAGATGTCGTCGAGGTCGAGCGACGAAATCACCGCGTTCGACGCCACATTGGTGAACAGCGAGATCTTGCGCCGTTCGGATTCTGGCAGCGGCCGGTCGGTACGACAGATCAGGATGTCCGGCTGGATGCCGATCGAACGCAGTTCCTTGGCCGAATGCTGGGTCGGCTTGGTCTTCATCTCGCCCGAGGACTTCACGTACGGCACCAAAGTGAGATGCATGTACATCGCCCGCTTGCGGCCGAGGCGCGTGCCCATCTGGCGGATCGCCTCCAGGAACGGCAGCGATTCGATATCGCCGACCGTGCCGCCGATCTCGACCATGCAGATGTCCGCGCCCTGGGCGCCGGCTTCGATGCAGCGCTGGATTTCGTCGGTGATGTGCGGAATCACCTGCACCGTCGAACCCAGATAATCGCCGCGACGTTCCTTCTCGATGACGTTGCGGTAGACCTGCCCGGTCGTCACGTTGCTGGCCCGCGTGGTCTTGCCGCGCAGGAAGCGTTCGTAGTGGCCGAGATCGAGATCGGTTTCGGCACCGTCCTGGGTAACGAACACCTCTCCGTGCTGAAACGGGCTCATGGTGCCCGCATCGACGTTGATATAGGGGTCCAGTTTCAACATATGGACCTTGATCCCGCGCGATTCGAGAATCGCAGCGAGTGAAGCGGACGCGATGCCTTTACCCAAGGAAGACACCACGCCCCCGGTTACGAACACGTAGCGTGTTTGGGGAGCGTCTGGCATGAGAGCGGGGGTTGCGAGTTTGAGGGATTCTAGGTGATCGTCCCTGCCCCCTCAATCGAATTCGTACATCGAGCGGCAACGAGCGCCGTGCGTAACGCCCTCAGCTCAGGCCCAGCACGCGTTCCACGCCGGATCGGCTGACCGGCCGGATCACGCCCTTTTCGCAGACGATCGCGGCAATCAGCGCAGCCGGCGTGACATCGAACACCGGATTGAGCGCTTCGATGCCGACCGCCGCGGTGCGTTGTCCGGCCAGATGCAGCAGTTCCTCACCGACCCGCTCCTCGATCGGAATCTGCGCGCCGCTATCGGTATTCAGGTCGAAAGTGCCACTCGGCGCGGCGACGTAGAACGGAATCTCGTGACGCGCGGCGCAGCAGGCCAGCATGTAGGTGCCGATCTTGTTGGCGGTGTCGCCGTTGGCGGCGATACGGTCAGCCCCAACGATCACCGCATCGATCATGCCGCGCGCCATCAACGAGGCGGCGGCTCCGTCCGCGATCAGGGTACCCGGAATTCCTTCCTGAACCAGTTCCCAGGCGGTCAGCCGCGCGCCTTGCAGCCAGGGGCGCGTCTCGGTCGCATAAACACGCTCGATCCGCCCCTCCGCATGTGCGCTGCGCACGATGCCCAAAGCCGTGCCATGCCCTCCGGTGGCGAGCGCCCCGGTATTGCAGTGCGTCAGCACCCGCGCACCCTGCGGCAGCAAGGCCGCGCCGAACTCGCCGATGCGGCGGTTCTGGGTCACGTCCTCGACGAGTATCGCCTGCGCCTCGGCCTCCAGCCGTCCGGCATCGCCGCCGGCATCGAAAACGCCGCGCATTCGGCCCAGCGCCCAATGCAGATTCACCGCGGTCGGCCGCGACCGCAGCAGCACCGTCTCGGCTGCGGCGTAATCGCGCCCGGCCTGCGCATCGATCACGATGCCGAACGCGGCGGCGATGCCGATCGCCGGTGCGCCGCGCACCGCCATGCTCCGGATCGCCTCGGCCACCGCGGCGGCGCTGTCGCAATCGATCCATTCGGTGGCCTGCGGCAGCCGGCGCTGATCAAGCAGCCGCAGGCCGCCCGTGCTCCAGATCATCGGTTGCACGGTCGTGCCGGTCGCCAACGGCTGCGATGAGGTATCGCTGGACATGCGCTGAGTACCCAGGCTGATTCGGGCCGCAAGCATTAACCGATCAGGGTGCGCGCGTCGAGTGCTCCGGGAACGCGAACCCCGTGAGCCGCTTGGCGGGCGGGTTAACATAGCGCCAGCCTTTCCATTGTCTGGACTTCCCAACATGCAAGACGTCGATCTACTGATCGTTCCGCGTTGGATCATTCCCGTGGAGCCGCATCTGACGGTCCACGAGGATCATGCGCTGGTGGTCGACGGTGGCCGTATCGTCGACTTGCTGCCCGCTGATTTCGCGCGCCAGGCCTATCGCGCACGCGAAACCCTGGAGCTACCGAATCAGGTTGTTCTGCCGGGTCTGGTCAACACCCATACCCATGCGGCGATGACGCTGCTGCGCGGACTCGCCGACGACCTGCCGCTGATGAGCTGGTTGCAGGATCACATCTGGCCGGCCGAGGGCCGTCACGCTTCCGCCGCGTTCTGCCGCGCCGGTGTGGCGCTCGCGGCCGCAGAGATGCTCAAGGGCGGCATCACCTGTTTCGCGGATCAGTACTTCTTTCCTGAAAGCACGGTGGACGTGTTGCGCGATGCCTCGATGCGCGCGCTGGTCGGCGTGCCGGTGCTGGAATTCCCCACGCCCTGGGCGCAGAACGCACAGGGCTATATCAGCCGCGCCGTCGACGTGATCGAGGCCAATCGCACGCATCCGCTGCTGGGCTTCGCGTTCGCGCCGCACGCGCCCTACACCGTGGGCGATCCCGCGCTGGAACGCATCGCCATGCTGTCGCATGAAATGGACGTGCCGATTCACATGCATGTCCATGAAACCGCCTTCGAGGTCGAGGACGCGGTGGCGCAGCACGGTGAACGGCCGTTCGCGCGCCTCAAGCGCCTGGGCCTGTTGTCACGCGAGTTCATGGCCGTGCACATGACCCAGCTCAACGGTCGGGAGATCGAAGACTGCGCGACCTTCGGCGTGTCGATCGCGCACTGCCCCGAATCTAATCTCAAACTCGCCAGCGGCTTCTGCCCGGTGAGCAAGCTGCTGGACGCCGGCGTCAATGTCTCGATCGGCACCGACGGCGCCGCCAGCAACAACGATCTGGACCTGATCGGCGAAATGCGCACCGCGGCGCTGCTGGCCAAGGGTGTCTCCGGCAACGCCGCCGCCTTTCCGGCGGCACAGGCCCTGCGCGCGGCCACGCTGGGCGGCGCCCGCGCACTGGGGCTGGAAGAACAGATCGGCAGCCTGGAGCCGGGCAAGGCGGCCGATTTCATCGCCATCGACATGGACCAGATCGACAGTGTGCCGATGTACGACCTGATCTCCCAGATCGTCTACGCCACCGGCCGCGACCGCGTCACCCACAGCTATGTCGCCGGCCGTGCCTTGATGCGCGGACGCGAGCTGCAGACGCTGGACGAATCCGCCATCAAGGCCGAGGCACGCCAATGGCAGCAACGCATCATCGAAGGACTCCAGGCATGAATGTGAACGTGGACCCGCGCGAGATTTCGCATTTCTCCGCCCTCGCCGCGCGCTGGTGGGACCCGCAGGGTGAGATGGCGACGCTGCATCACATCAACCCGCTGCGGCTGCGTTACATCGACCAGTGTCTCAATGGCTGCCAGGGCAAGCGCATCGCCGACGTCGGCTGCGGCGGCGGACTGGTCGCCGAAGGTCTGGCCGCGCTCGGCGCCAAGGTCACCGGCATCGACCTTGCCGGCGATGCCCTGGACGTGGCACGCGAGCATGCGAGCGCCGCCGGCCTCGCCGTGGACTATCGGCAGATCAGCGTCGAGGCGTTCGCCGATCAGCAGGCCGGACAGTACGACGCCGTCACCTGCCTGGAGATGCTCGAGCATGTGCCGGACCCGGAATCGGTGATCACCGCCTGCGCGCGCCTGCTCAAGCCCGGCGGCGAGCTGATCCTGTCGACCATCAATCGCAACGCCAAGGCCTTCGCGCTGGCGATCGTCGGCGCCGAATGGGTGCTCAATCTGGTACCGCGCGGCACCCACGACTACGCCAAGCTGATCAAGCCCTCGGAACTGGCGCGCGGCGCGCGCCGCGCCGGGCTGGAAGTGATTGCACTGCGCGGACTGCGCTACAACCCGCTGCTCAAGGCCGCGACTCTGTCGGACGACGTGGACGTGAACTATTTCATGCATGTACGCAAACCGGCATGAGCGGACCCTCCGCACTGCTGTTCGATCTGGACGGCACCCTCGTCGATACGGCGCCCGATCTTGGCGGCGCCGCCAATCGCATCCGCCGGGACGAAGGGCTGGCGCCGCTGCCGCTGGACGAGTTGCGCCCCTATGCGTCCCAGGGCGCACGCGGCCTGCTGCGCAAGGCGCTGGGCCTGCAGACCGACGATGCGCGCTACGCGGAACTGCGGCAACGGTTCCTGGACTACTACCGCGAGGACATCAGCCTGCAATCACAGCTGTTCGCAGGCTTCGAACCGCTGCTGTCGGCCTTCGAGACCCAGGGCCGTTGCTGGGGCGTGGTCACCAACAAGCCGACTGACCTGGCCGAACCGCTGATGCGGGCCTTGGGTCTCGCGGACCGTGCAGCCTGCCTGGTCGGCGGAGACAGCGCCGCGAAACCCAAGCCGGCGCCGGACCCGTTGCTGATGGCTTGCCGCCAGATCGGGCGCGAGCCGGCAGATTGCCTCTATGTCGGCGACGACCGTCGCGATATCGAGGCCGCGCGATCCTGCAAAATGCCTGTCATCGCCGCTTTGTGGGGCTATTATGAGGCGGGGGAAGATCCATATAGCTGGGGAGCCGACGGAACGGCAGCGTCGCCCGCGCAATTGATGGCGTGGCTTGAGGAAAATCCTGAAACGTTTGCCGCGCCTGTCTGAAGCGTTCCAGCGGGCTGAGTGCTGATCGCCCGTCGCACCGACGGGCATCGAGGAGCATCACAATGAACAAGGCCCAGCCGCCCCTAGCGCCGAGGAATCTGGACAGCATCGCCAGACTGCTGCGCTCGCGCACCAATCGCTATGCCTGGATCGGCCTGGGCATCGCCCTGGCGGCGCTGCTGCTGGGCACGCTGTTATCCACCCTGTTTCAGTCGGGTGGGATCTCACTGGCGGCGATGAGTGAGGCACAGACCAGCAATCCCGCGCTGTGGCTGCTCGACGGCATGCCGTTCCTGTTCCTGCTGTGGGGGCAGTACGTCGGCACGCTGCTGTCGTATCAGGCTGGCGCGATGGTGCTCGACGAAACCCGCGATCTGCGTGAACGTGCCCATGCCCTGGAATTCCAGCTGACGCGTCAGCAGGTCGCCGGCCCCCAGCTCGGTCTACCGAACCGTCAGTCGCTGATCGCCGCGCTGCGCGAAGTCGGCGGCCACGACAGCAATGGCGCGCTGCTGGTCTTCGACTGCCCGCAGTACATGGACTTGCGCTATACCGGCGGCGAAGCCACCGCCGAAGAGTTGCTGCGCCACATGATCTCGCGGGTGCAGTCGGTGATGCGCGAATCCGATCTGCTCACGCAGTACGACAGCAGTGACTTTGCCGTGCTGATGCGCAAGACCGGTGACGGCGAAGACCCGATGCGCCTCGCCGGTCGCATCCAGCTGGCGCTGGACACGCCGGTGTCGCTGGCGGTCGGTGCCGTATCGATCCGCACGCATATCGGCATCGCCATCGTTTCCGAACATGGCACCGAGGCGACGGCCCTGTTGCGTCGTGCCGAAACCGCCAAATTCGCCGCCGCGACGCTCGGCCGCGACACATTGCTCTACGCCCCACGCTTCGAAGCCGAATACGCCGAACGACCGCGTCTGGCCGCGGAACTGCATGGCGCCCTCGCACACGAAGGGCTCACTGACGAATATCGCCTGCAACGCCCGCTCTCGCCCAAACTGCCGACACGCCTGCGCCTCGCGCCGGTGTGGCCGCACCCGCGTCGCCAACGGCTCGAGGAAACCGAATTCCTCGACCTGCCCGACCGTCTCAGCCTGATCTACGGGCTCACGCTCTGGCAGCTGTCGCAGGCCCTGTCGCGCAGCATCGCTTGGGCACGACCCGAAGGGCGTCCACAGGTCGCGGTACGCCTTGGCGACAACGCCCTGGCCCTGAACGATCTGGCCCCGTCGGTATTGCGTCTGCTAGCCGCGCACGACGTCGGCGCCCGGTCACTGGCGCTGGAGTTGAGCGAGGTTTCATTGATTCGCCACCACGAACACGCACACCGGCAACTGCAGGTGCTGCGAAACGAAGGCATCGAAATCTGTCTCGTCGGCTTCGGCGCTACCGGCACGTCGGCCAGCACGCCGCTGTACTACGCAATCAGTCAGGTGGCGCTGTGCCCGCGCCTGCTCCATGCGGCGGTCACGCAACCCGCCGCACGCACGGTACTGTCGGCACACGTGGAGCTGGCGCGCAAGCTCGGCCTCGCGATTGTCGCCAGCGGTCTCGAAAACGAGGCGCAGCTGGAACTGGTGCGCGAACTCGGCTGCGACTGGGCCGATGGCGACTACATCGCAGAGGCCTCGCCGGCAATCGAGGTCGCGCGCCTGCTCGCCGCCTGAGTTCACCGCCCGAGCAGGTCCGGACACTTCCTGATACCGTTGCGCCCCCGCGCTCTCGGGGCGCCCTTCATCATGTGCATGCGATGAACACAGCTTCCGCCCCCGAAGACGGCAGCGCCGTCTTCTCACAGCAGACTTTCATCGTCACCGGTGCCGGCAGCGGCCTGGGCCGTGCCCTGTCGCGTCGACTCGCCGAACTCGGCGCCAGCGTCATCCTGCTGGGGCGGCAGTCCGCCACGCTGGAGACGCTGTACGACGAAATCGTGATGGCCGGCCATGCCCAGCCCGCAATCGTTCCGCTGGACCTGGCCAAGGCCGGCGCCAAGGAATTCGATCAGCTACGCGCGCAGATCGAATCCGAATTCAACGGAAAGCTGCACGGTATCGTCCACTGTGCCGCCCACTTCAAGAACTTCCAGCTCCTGTCCGAACTGCAGCCCTTCGACTGGATCGAGCCGCTGCAGGTGAACCTGATCGCGCCCTGGGGGCTGAGCCGCGCCTGCTTCGGCCTGCTGGAAGCGACGGAAAATTCGACGGTGATGTTCGTCACCTGCGCGGCGGGGCACGAGGCCAAGGCCTTCCAGGGCACCTACGGCGTCACCAAGTCCGCGCTGGAGGGCATGGCACGCACCTGGTCGGTCGAGCAGCGCAAGGTCCGCATCGAGTTGTTCGATCCGGGTCCGATGCGCACTGCTCTGCGCCGACTCGGGTATCCCGGCGAACTGGATGCCGAAACGCCGCCGCCGGAGGAGCGGCTTGCGGCGCTGATCGCACGCTTGCGTGGCACCGCCACCGCCGATTGAGACCAGGCTTGACCTGCGGCGCTGCGGGACCGAATTGCGTTCTGGGCGCGGTCCATTTCGCCTTTCGCGGCGAGCTGCCGGCACGTCCCGGCCCTTGACCGGCGAAGCCGCGGGCTTGAGGCTCTATCCCACAAGGTATACCGTGCGCCGCTGCTTTGAGCTGCGTCGGCTCGTGGCCCAAGCCTGATGGCTTGCCGTCCACACAATATTAAAACCGGGGGAATCCGCCATGGCGGGACGTCGAAAGAACTGGCTGGAAAGCGTGCTGACCGGCAAGGGCTGGCAGGAACAGGGCCCATCCGGCGGGAACTCGGCTGGAGGCCCTGATGGTGGCTCTCCATTCGAAATGATGAAGCCGGCGGTACTCGGCTTCATCCTGCTGATCATCGCCTGGGGCGGATTCAGCTCGTTCTATACCGTACAGCCCGAAGAACGCGCCGTGGTCAAGCGCTTCGGCCAGGTCATCGGCATCACCGATCCCGGTCTCAACTTCAAGATTCCGTTCGGCATCGATCAGGTGCAGCGCGTGGCCACCGAGCGCGTGCTCAAGCAGGAATTCGGATTTCGCACCGATCAGCGACAGCGCGCCAGCGACGGCCGCACGCGTTACACCGGCCAGGGTCAGCCCGACGAATCACTGATGCTCACCGGCGATCTCAACGTGATCGACGTGGAGTGGGTCGTGCAGTACCGCATCGCCGATCCGATCAAGTATCTCTATGCGATGCGCGAACCGGAACGCACGCTCCACGACATCTCGGAGTCCGTGATGCGACGCGTGGTCGGCAACCGCATCGGCAGCGACGTGCTCACCGTGGGCCGCGTGGAAATCTCGGCGGCCGCGCGCGAGGAAATCCAGAGCGCGATGGTGCGCTACGACAACGGCATTCACGTGATCACCGTGGAACTTCAGGATGTGGTGCCGCCGCAGCGCGTGCAACCGGCATTCAACGAGGTCAACGAAGCACGCCAGGAACGCGAACGCACCATCAACGAAGCCACCAAGCGTCAGAACCAGTCAATCCCGCGCGCCGAAGGCGAAGCCCTGCGCATCGTCTCGCAGGCCGAGGGCTACGCCAGTGAGCGCGTCAACCGCGCCCTGGGCGAGACCTCGCGCTTCGACGCGGTGCTCGCCGAATACCGCCGCGCACCGGAAGTCACCCGCTCGCGCCTATATCTGGAAACCCTGAAGGACGCCTTGCCGCGCGCCGGCGCGGTCTACGTCATGCGCGATGGTCAGACAGCCCCCTTGCCGCTGCTAAACCTCGGAACTCAGAACGCTCAGAAAGCCGCCGACAAGAAGGAGAAAGGCCAATGAACAAGCTCCTGATTGCAGCAGTCGCACTTCTGGTGATCGTATTCGTCGGTATCAATGCCGCCACGGTCATCGATCAGTCCGAACAGGGCATCGTGGTGCAGTTCGGCGAACCGGTGGGTGAAGTGATTACCGAACCCGGCCTTCACTGGAAGACGCCGTTCATCCAGGAAGTGCGGCGCTTCGACAAGCGCCTGCTGGCCTGGGACGGCGACGTCAGTCAGATTCCCACGCTGGGTCGCGAGTTCGTGGTGGTCGACACCACCGCCCGCTGGCGCATCACCGACGCCCTGCAGTTTCTGCGTTCGGTGCGCGATGAAACCGGCGCGCGCACGCGTCTCGATGACATCATCGATTCGGTGGTGCGCGACATCGTCTCCGGAACCGATCTCGAGGAAATCGTGCGATCCGCCGACTGGCAGGTGGATATCGACGCACTGCCCGAAGAGGAAGTCTCGATCGACCAGGCCGACCTCAAGAAGCCGAAAAAGGGGCGTGCCAAGCTCGAGGCCGAAATGCTGGCCGCCGCCTCGCAGCAGATGCCCGATCTCGGCATCGAACTGGTGGACGTGCGCATCAAGCGCATCAACTACATCGACTCGGTGCGCACCCAGGTCGAGAACCGCATGATTGCGGAGCGCCAGAGCATCGCCGAACGCTTCCGCTCCGAAGGCCAGGGTCGCAGCCAGGAGATTCTGGGCGAGATGGACCGCAAGCTGCGTCGGATCCGGTCCGAAGCCGACCGCAAGGCGCAGGAAATCATCGGCAAGGCCGACGCCGAAGCCACGCGCATCTACGGCGAATCGTACGGCAAGGACCCGGAGTTCTATGCCTTCTTCGAGACACTGGCGAGCTACAAGGCGATCGACGAGAACACCACCCTGCTGCTCGACGCCGATTCGGATTTCTACCGCTACCTGCAATCCACGCGCGGCCGCTGAATCGACTGGAGGCTGTTCACCCGGCGCATGGTGCCGGGTGGGCAGACTTCAGACTTCGCCGTTGCGCAGCGTCATCACCTCGTAGCCGCTCTCGGTCACCGCGATGGTGTGCTCCCATTGCGCCGACAGCGAATGGTCCTTGGTGACCACCGTCCACTGATCCGGCAGTTCGCGCACGGCGGCGCGGCCGGCGTTGATCATCGGCTCGATCGTGAAACACATGCCCGGCACCAATTCCAGACCGGTCCCCGGCTTCCCGTAGTGCACCACCTGCGGCTCTTCATGAAACACGCGGCCGATGCCGTGGCCGCAGTACTCGCGCACCACTGACAGACCCAGGCCCTCGACATAGGTCTGGATCGCCGCGCCGATGTCACCGAGCCTGGCGCCCGGCCGCACCTGCTCGATCCCCAGCACCATCGCCCGATGCGTGGCTTCGACCAGACGCTTGGCCAGCACGCTGGGCTTGCCGATCAAGAACATCCGGCTGGTGTCGCCGTGAAAGCCGTCCTTGATCACGGTGACGTCGATATTGAGGATGTCACCCGACTTGAGGCGCTTGCTACCGGGTATGCCGTGACAGACCACATGGTTCACCGACGTGCAGATCGCGCCGGGATACGGCGGCCGCGAACCGCCGGCGGTATAGCCGATGGTGGCCGATTTGCAGCCCAGCGGCCCCTGAATGTAGTCACGTGCGATCTCATCGAGTTCGCCGGTGCTGATGCCGGGACGGACGTGCTCGTCCAGCATCATCAAGACCGATGCCGCAGCCTGCCCGGCCGCTCGCATGCCGGCAATGTCCTCGGCACTCTTGATCGTGATTGCGTCTTCGGCCAGCAAGGCACTCATGGTCCATTCCGTAAGGCTGATGAGCGCCCCATGATGCTACCGCCGCATGCGAATGACCAAGCCGGGCGATACGCCGCCGACGCCGTTGCGATGGAAGCCGCTCACTTTTTGTGCCGTGGCGCCGAAACCAAAGTGGCCGTTTGAGCGAATTTGCTTTCGCTTGCGCCCGGACTTGTCGATTGCCGGCCCCGCCAGACGACTATGCAGTGAATCCACAATATTGGAGGTGCTGCATGTGCCCGTTCTGTCTGAGCACAACGGCCATCGCCAGCGGCGGCGGCGCCAGCGGCGGGCTGTCCGCCCTGGCGCTGCCCCGGGTTCGCCGCAAGCATTCGGCATCGCAGGAGGACCGGCAATGAACTATCTATGTCTGGTGTATGGCGAGGAAGCCCTGATCGCGGACGTGGACGACCGGGAATGCCAGTCCTGCAGAACCGCCTTCGAGAACAGCGGCCACCTGCGTGCCTCGGCACGACTGCAGCCGGTGCATGCCGCGACCACAGTGCGCGTCCGTGGCGACAGGATTTCCATCATGGATGGGCCTTTCGCGGAGACCAAGGAACAGCTCGCCGGCTTCTACCTGCTGGAGGCACGCGATCTCGACGAAGCCCTGGCGCTGGCCGCGCGCATTCCGCCAGCCCGCATCGGCAGTGTCGAAGTGCGGCCTGTCATGAGAACCACCTGAACATCCGAGGAGCCTCGAAATGAGCGAATCCAACACCGCCCATCCCCGGATCGCCGATCGTGAACGGAGAAGGCCGCGACGCGGCAGCTCGACACCGTGAGGGCGAAGACGTGCTCCATACCGGCTCGACCTCACCCCGTTCAGCCAACAAGAAGACTGGAAGACTCGCCCGCCGGCTGGCCGCTACGGCCGCTACGGCCGACCTACGGCTGAATCGTCGAATTTCCGGGTGACTGATCGCCCCATCAATGAACTCATCTGACCTTACTGGAGAAACACCATGCGCTTCATGATGCTGATGATCCCCAAGGGCTACGAATCCGCGCCCGCTGGCGCGGTGCCGGATGCCGCCGCCGTGGAGGCGATGATGAAGTACAACACCGAATTGCAGGACGCCGGCGTGCTGCTGGCCCTGGACGGCCTGCACCCGCCCGCCGTCGGTGCGCGCGTCAGTTTCTCGGGCGGCAAACCGGTGATCACCGATGGTCCGTTTCCCGAGCTCAAGGAAGTGCTCGGCGGCTACTGGATGATCCGCGTCAACTCGAGGGCCGAGGCCATCGAATGGGCCAGCCGCTGTCCGGCCGGCGACAATGAGATCATCGAAGTGCGCCAGGTCCAGGAAATGGAGGATTTCCCGGAGGACGTGAAGAAAGCGGCCCAAGGTTTCGACGACATGCGCACCCAAGCGTCGGCCTGAAGCCGACAGACGCTAAAGTCAGGAGAAGAGCTGATGTCCTACGTTGATGGGTTTGTGATCCCCCTGCCGGCCGACAAGATCGACGAGTATCGGCGCATTGCGACGCTCGCCGGCCGGGTCTGGCGTGATCACGGCGCGCTCGACTACGTCGAATGCGTGGCCGATGACGTGAAGCCGGGCGAGTTCACCTCATTCCCGCAGAGCGTCAAACTGGAGGCGGACGAGATCGTGGTGTTCTCGTGGATCCGCTATGAATCGCGTGAACATCGCGATCAAGTCAACGAAGCCGTGATGAAAGACCCCCGGCTTGCCGAGATGATGAATCCCGAGGCGATGCCGTTCGATGGCAAACGCATGATCTTCGGCGGATTCAAGGTCCTCGTGCAGGGCTGAACGAAGACCGGCCGATCATGAGTCATAGCGCGGACGGTGACGACGTGCGCCTCGCGGTGGAAACGATCTACCGCGAGGAATCGCGCCGCGTGCTGGCCACGCTGATCCGTCTGCTCGGCGATTTCGAACTGGCCGAGGAAGCCCTGCACGACGCCTTTGCCGCCGCGGTGGAGCAATGGGCGCGGGACGGGATTCCCGCCAATTCCCGCGCCTGGCTGGTCTCTGCCGGACGTTTCAAGGCCATCGATCACATCCGCCGACGCGCCCGCTTCGATGCCTCGCAGGCCTTGATCGCCGACCAGCTGATGCCGGACGAGGCTGAAGATCTCGACAATGAGACTCTGGAGGACGACCGTCTGCGCCTGATCTTCACCTGCTGCCACCCGGCCCTGCCCGCCGAGGCACAGATCGCCCTGACGCTACGCGAAGTCTGCGGACTCACCACGGAGGAAATCGCCCGCGCCTTCCTCACCGCGCCTGCGACGCTGGCGCAGCGCATCGTCCGCGCCAAGTCCAAGATTCGCGATGCCCGCATTCCCTACGTCGTGCCCGAACGCAGTCAGCTGGGCGAACGTATCGAAGCCGTACTGCGCGTGATCTATCTGGTGTTCAACGAAGGCTATTCGGCCTCGGCCGGCGACAGCCTCACGCGTACCGACCTGTCCGGCGAGGCGATCCGCCTGGGACGCCTGCTGCTGGAACTCCTTCCGGACGCTGAAGTCTTCGGCCTGCTGGCGCTGATGCTGTTGCAGGAATCCCGGCGCACCGCTCGCAGTACCATCGAAGGCGACGTGATCCTGCTCCAGGATCAGGATCGCAGCCTGTGGAACCGCGAGCAGATCGCCGAAGGCATCAGCTTGGTCGAACGGGCCCTGGGCACGCGCCGCTTCGGCCCATATTCCTTGCAGGCCGCGATTGCCGCGATCCACGCCGAGGCGCCCGATCCCTCGCAAACCGACTGGCCGCAAATCGTGGGACTCTACGACGTACTGCTGCGCATCGAACCCTCGCCCGTGATCGCGCTCAATCGCGCCGTCGCCGTGGCGATGCGCGATGGCCCGGCCGCCGGCCTGCGTCAGATCGACCTCATTCTCGGGCGAAGCGATCTCGCCGACTATCACCTGGCGCACGCCGCGCGCGCGGAACTGTGCCAACGCCTCGGTCACACGGACGAAGCGCGGTCAGCGCTGCGGCGCGCGCTGGAACTGGTGAGACAGGCACCGGAGCGGCGGCTGCTGGAAGCCAAGCTCGCGTCGCTGGACAATTGACGTCTGCTTTGATCAACCGAGCCTGATACATTCCCGGCCTTCATATACGGTGCTTCGATCCCCTCGAACGGACCGAACCGACAAGACCCGACCGTGCCAACCGACGCCGCCATCGAAACGCAGGGCCTGCTCAAGCATTTCGGGTCCACGCGTGCCGTGGACGGCATCGACCTGCTAGTGCAGCGCGGCAGCATCTACGGCGTACTCGGCCCCAACGGCGCCGGCAAGACCACCGCCGTGCGCATGCTGGCGACGCTGTTGCCAGCGGACGGCGGCGAAGCCCGGGTGCTGGGACACGATCTCGCACGCGAACCCCGGCGCATTCGCGAACTGATCAGCCTCACCGGCCAGTTCGCCTCGGTCGACGAGGACCTCAGCGCTTCCGAAAACCTGGTCCTGCTGGCGCGCCTGCTCGGCTATTCGCGCGCAGCGGCACGCACCCGCAGCGAATCGCTGCTCGGCGCCTTCGGGCTCGCCGAGGCCGCAAACCGGCAGGCGAAGCAGTTTTCGGGTGGCATGCGCCGGCGGCTGGACATCGCCGCCAGCCTGGTGTGCCGGCCGCAACTGCTGTTTCTGGACGAGCCGACCACCGGCCTCGATCCGCGCAGCCGCAATCAGGTCTGGGACATCGTGCGCGCCCTGGCCGCGGCCGGCACCACGGTGCTGCTGACCACGCAGTATCTGGAAGAAGCCGATCAGCTCGCCGACCGCATCGCAGTGATCGACCATGGGCGCGTCATCGCCGAGGGCACCAGCGAACAGCTCAAGGCCCGCGTCGGCTCCAGCGTGCTGAAACTGCGCTTCCGCACCGTCGCGGACCGCCAACGCGCAGCAGCGCTGCTGGACTTGGAGCCTGAAAGCAGCGCGCAGGCCGACCCGGACCCTCGCATGCTGGTCGTGCAATTGCCCGCTTCGTCGCAGGCGACGCCATTGCTGACCCGTCTCGCGGCGGCCAATATCGAAGCCTCCGAATTCTCGCTTGGGCAACCGAGCCTGGATGAGGTGTTCTTCGCGCTGACCGGCCAGCCGGCGACCGCCGAAGACAACGACGTGGGCGAGCCGGCATGAGCGCCGACGGCCACCGAATCGATTCCGCCGAAGACGACGCACTGCGCGCCGTGCTCGATACACCGGACCACGTCCGAACCCGCGGTGCGCTGGCCAACACCCTGAGTTTCGCCTGGCGCGCGCTGCTCAAGATCAAGCACACGCCGGAACAGCTGTTCGACATTCTGGTGACGCCGATCATGTTCACGGTGATCTTCACCTACCTGTTCGGCGGTGCCCTGGCCGGCTCGACCGGCGACTATCTCCAGTTTCTGCTGCCCGGCATGCTGGCGCAGACCGTGGTATTCACCACGATCTACACCGGTTTCACCCTCAACGGCGACATCGGCAAGGGGGTCTACGACCGCTTCCGCTCGATGCCGATCTGGCCGCCGGCGCCGATCGTGGGCGCCATGGTCGGCGATCTGATGCGCTATACGATCTCCTCGCTGATCGTGATCATCGTGGGCTTGCTCATGGGCTACCGACCGCCGGCCGGAATACCCGGCGTCATCGGTGCCGTGTTGCTGCTCAATGTGTTCGCGCTCGGCATCGGCTGGATCTTCACCACGATCGGCCTGCTGGTGCGCTCGGCCTCCACGGTGATGACCCTGAGCTGGCTGGCGCTGATGCCGCTGACCTTCGCCTCGAACATCTACGTCGATCCCGCGACAATGCCGGCGTGGCTGCAGGCCTTCGTCAGGATCAATCCGGTGGCGCTGCTGGTCACGGCCATTCGCGGGCTGATGAACGGCAACGTGACGCTCGCCCAACTCGGCTGGGCGGTGTTCGCTCCGGCCGTGATCGCCACGGTCTGTGCACCGCTGACGATGTGGCTGTACCGACGCAAGCGATAGGCCCGCCCATGGACAAATCACAAACGTCAGCCGATGGACCTGCGCCGCGCTGGCGCCTCATCGGCCCAGGCCTGGTCGCGGCGGCCACCGGCGTCGGGGCCGGCGATCTCGTCGCCGCACTGGTGGCCGGCTCGCGCTTCGGCTATGCACTGCTATGGGCGGCGGTGGTCGGCTGCCTGCTCAAGATCATTCTGGTGGAAGGTACCGGGCGCTGGACGCTGGCGACCGGTCAGACCCTGTTCCAGGGCTGGCACGGCCTCGGGCGCTGGACCAGCGCTTATTTCGCGCCGTACATCCTGATCTGGGGCTTCGTCTACGGCGCGGCCGCGATGACGTCGTCCGGATTGCCGCTGGCCGCGCTGTTCCCGGCCATCGGCCTCAAGACCTGGGCGATCGGCAACGGCCTGCTCGGTGGCCTGCTGGTGTGGTTCGGGCGCTATGCCTTCTTCGAGAAAGTGGTGGCGGTGCTGGTCGGCGTGATGTTCATCACCGTCATCGGTGCCGCCGCCGTAACGCTGCCCAATCTCGGACAGATCGCCGCCGGGCTGGTGCCGTCGGTACCGCGGGAGGGCGGCCTGTTCTACGCCCTCGGCTTGGCCGGCGGCGTCGGCGGCACCATCACCCTCGCCGCCTACGGCTACTGGATTCGCGAGAAACACTGGCAAGGTCCGGCCTGGATTCGCGTGATGCGCCTCGACAATACCGTGGCCTATCTGATGACGGGCCTGTTCGTCGCCGCGATGCTGGTGGTCGGAGCCGAACTGCTGTATTCGGCGAACATCGCCCTCGCCGGTGGTGCGCGCGGTCTGGTCGATCTTGCCGATGTGCTCGGACAGCGCTACGGGCGTCTCATGGCCGTGGTTTTCCTGCTCGGTTTCTGGGCTTCCTCGTTTTCGTCGCTGATCGGCGTATGGAACGGGGTTTCGCTGATGTTCGCCGACTTCGCCGGCCGGCTCAGACGCCTGCCGGACAATCATCCGGATACGCGTGCCGGCGGCCGCTACTATCGCGGCTACATTCTGTGGCTGAGCTTTCCGCCGATGAGCCTGCTGTTTCTGGACCGGCCCTTCGCGCTGATCATCGGCTACGGTGTGCTCGGCGCGCTGTTCATGCCGTTTCTGGCGATCACCCTGTTGTGGCTGCTCAACAGCAAACGCATCGCAGCGCCCTGGCGAAATGGGCTCAAGGGCAACCTCGGAATGGGCGTCTGCGCCCTGATCTTCGTGGTGCTGTGCTTGGATCAGGTCTGGAAACTTCTGAGCGTTTGAGTGGGGTTCATGCGCTCGCATCACCGCCGAGCGTGGTCCTGTTGTGCCCTCCGGGAATAGTGGTCCTCCCATGAGACCTCTCCCGGAGGGAGATGGAGAATATTGTTCTTGGCAATACCCGCAATTATCAAGTGGGTCGACGAATAGGATAGGAATGAAAACAATCGAGCCACTAAAAAAGCTCTGTATCAGCTGCTGCGCGAGCCTGATGGCGGTAATGCCCTGGCCCGCGGCCGGCGCGGTCGAATCGATCTGGCCACAGAGCGGAATCGACGCCCCCGAACTCGGCGGGCGCCTGCAATACGACCTGAACCTGTTCGACAACGACGACCGGGGCGACAAGAACACCAGTGGAACGGAGATTCGTCGGGTATGGCTGGGCGTCTCCGGCAAGCTTTACGATTTCGACTACATGATCGAGTTCGATTTCGCCGACAACGACGCCGTGGCCAAGTCGGTGTTCCTCGCCCACCGGCTTGGGCCGGGCACACTGAGCATCGGTCAATTCAAACAGGCCTTCTCGCTCAATGACGTGACGAGTTCCAAGTACACGACGTTCACGGAACGCAGCTACCTCGCACAAACCCTGGCGCCGTCCTTCCAGACCGGCATCGGCTATCTCGGCGCGATCGGCCACAGCAGCTTCTCAGGCACGGTCTACAACCTCGACAACAACGATCCCGACGCCGCCGACGGCATGGGGGGTTCGATCCGCCTCACCACCGCCCCCGTCCTCAGCGACAGCCGCGTGGTTCATCTTGGCGGCTCGTTCGCCTATGAGGCCTACGGCGAAAACAATGACGGCTCGCAACCGGTCCTGTTCCGGGTCCGTCCGGCCGGGCATATGTCCGATGCGTCGCGCACCACCCTGCTCGCGTTCGACGACGGCAGCGACGTCGACGGCTACAAATATTCGATCGAGTTTGCCGCGGTGATGGGGCCGCTCTCGTTCCAGTCCGAATACGGCGGCGCCGACTACGAAAGCGACTCGGATGACGGAAAGATCCAGACCTATTACGGCTATGTCAGCTATTTCCTGACCGGCGAGCATCGCGCCTACAGCGCCAAGTCCGGCGCCTTCTCCCGGGTCAGCCCCGGCGCCGCAAGCGGGGCCTGGGAGCTTGCCGCGCGTTACGACCTCATCAACGGCAAGCAGCATGGCGCGGCAGCCGGCGAGATCGAAGTCGAGGGCCTGACGCTGGGTGTGAACTGGTACATGAACCCCTATGTACGCGTCATGTTCGACTACACCGACAGCCATATCGAGGATCGCGATTCCGGTTCGACGCTCGACGACACGCAGGCGCTGACCGCAAGGCTGGCGCTGGAGTTCTAACGGCCATGCCGCGAGTGACGCCCCTGCAGAATGAATCGCTTGTGGCATGGCCGTCAGCGTGAATCTAGCGCAGCGAGTCCACTGCCCCCTCGCCTACGAAGTGGGAGCCTATTGGACAAATGAGCGTCGCGAGCGCTGCCGAAACGCGGGACGTCGAGCGCAGTTGCTCGTGCAGAGACTCCCTGGGGCGCCGCGCGCCTGCCCTTGGCCGGCGCCCGTGCAAGGTGCAGCAAATCACAGCTGCGACGTCTGTCGACCGCGGCGTGACGACGCTGTATAGTCCCGGCTGCTTCGTCTCAGGCGCAGCGGGCGTTCAGGCCTGCGGCACAACCCAGGGGAGACCGACCCAGCGCCTTGTGTCGTCACCCTGCGACGAGACAAAGTCGATATCGCTGTGGAGGCTCATGTCTTTGATCCTGGATTCTGATGGGGCGGCTCGCCGCCCGATTGACGCCGCGAACCGATGCGGCCGTGTCCTCTCGGCACCGTATCCCTCCGCGCCCCGCCTACCGATCCCGCAGGGCGCGTCGAATGTCGCCAGACGCTGGCAGGCGGTTTGACTATGGTCGGTTTTCGCACCCAGGCACCCAGCAATCGAATCATCGGCAAGCGCGAGCAGAACAAGGCCGCCAATCGCTCGATCATCCTCGACGCCGCACGCGGTTGTTTCTTCAAGTTCGGTTTCGACGCCATCACGATTCGCGATGTGATCCGTCGCACCGGACTCGCGGCCGGCACGTTCTACAACTACTTTCCAGACAAGGAATCGCTGTTTCGTGCGCTCGTCGACGAGCGCGTGCTGACGCTGTCCGAGGAAATCAAGCGCGTGCGGCGCGAAGCCCGCACCCTGGAAGAGTTCATCCACGGATGCTTCCTGGTGTCGTTCGAAGCAGCCGTCGCCGATTCCCAACTGCATCTGATCATCCTGCGCAACCGTCACAACATGCAGACGCTGTACGACGAGAGCGTGATGGGGCTTTCGTTCGAGACCTTCAAGGGTGATTTGCGCGATGGCGTGAACCGCGGCCTGTTCCCGCCGCTCGACATCGAACTGGTGGCCGCCGGCTTCTTCGGCTCCGCGTTCGAGATGAGCCGCCTCATCGCCGAACGGCGCCAGCACAGCCCACGCGCCGCGGCCCAGTTCGCCACGCGGCTGTTGCTCGGGGGCGTCAACGCCTTCGGCATGCAGGTTCCCAAGCTCAAGCCCCGGGTGCGCGCCATGCCCTGCCGGGAAGAAGACGCCAAGTCCTGATTCGGGCGATTTTCCGACGATCGGATACGAAAAAGGCCGGCGAATTGCCGGCCTTTTCTATCGAAGCGCGATCAGTGCACGCGTTCGAGCACAGTCGCCACACCCTGGCCCATGCCGATGCACATGGTTGCCAGACCGAACTGCGCATCCTTCTGATTCAGCACGTGGGCCAGCGCACCCGTGATACGCGAACCCGAGCATCCCAGTGGATGGCCCAGCGCGATCGCGCCACCGTGGATGTTGATGTGGTCCAGGCGGTCGAGCAGCTTGAGATCCTTGAGCACCGCAATCGACTGCGCGGCAAACGCCTCATTGAGCTCGAAATACTCGATGTCCGACACCGACAGACCGGCACGCTTGAGCGCCTTCTGCGAAGCCGGCACCGGGCCGATGCCCATGATCGCCGGATTGCAGCCGGCCGCCGCCACCGAGCGGATCTTCGCCATCGGCTTGAGCCCCAGCGATTTGGCCTTGTCGGCCGACATCACCAGCACGCAGGAGGCGCCGTCGGACAGCGCGGAGCTGTTGCCGGCCGTGACCGAACCCTTGGGGTTGAAGGCCGGTCGCAGCTTGGCGAGGTCCTCGATCTTCGCCTCGGCCCGCACCACCTCGTCGAAATCGACCAGGATCGGCGCACCGTCGGCATCGTGCCCGAAGATCGGCACCAATTCATTCTTGAACGCACCGCTGAGGCGGGCCTCGTGCGCCAGTTTGTGTGAACGCAGCGCGAACTCGTCCTGCTGCTCGCGGCTCACCTGATGGGTCTGCGACAGCATTTCGGCGGTCAGCCCCATCATCGCCGAAGCGCGTGCGACGGTCAGTGACAGTTCCGGATCGCCGTCGAAACCATGCGTCATCGGCACGTGACCCATGTGCTCGACACCACCGCAGACATAGACATCGCCCACGCCGGCGCTGATCGAGGCATAGGCAATATGAATCGCGCTCATGGACGAACCGCACAGGCGGTTCACGGTCTGCCCCGGCACGGTCAGCGGCAGGCCGGCCTTGAGCGCCAGGTTGCGGGCGATGTTCATGCCCTGCTCCAGTGTCTGGTTGACGCAGCCCCAGATCACGTCTTCGATTTCGTCCGGCTTGAGCGCTTCGTTGCGCGCCAGAATCGCCTTGACCAGCTCGGCGGACAGGGTTTCGGCGCGAACGTTACGAAACACCCCGGCCTTGGAACGGCCCATGGGTGAGCGCAGTGCGTCGACAATTACGACTTCAGTCATTTCAAAATCTCCAGTAAGTCCCGGTTTCGGTTCAATTCAATGAAGTACGCGGGGAAGTGCGCGGGCACTTACTTTCCGTAATAGGTTTTGCCTTCGGCGGCCATGCGCTTCATGGATTCGGTGGGCTCGTAGAGCTTGCCGAGATCCGAATACTTGGCGCACTTGTCGACGACCGTCTGCAGACCGAGCTGGTCGGCATACTTGAGCGCACCGCCCAGGTGCGGCGGGAAGCCCACGCCGAGGATCAAGCCCATGTCCGCCTCGTTGGGCGTGCCGACGATGCCGTCTTCGAGACAGCGTGCCGTCTCGATGATCATCGGCAGCATCATGCGGTCGACGATGTCCTCGTCGGACAGGTCCTTCTGGCCGTCCGGCTGGACCTCGGCGATGAGCTTGTAGCTTTCCTCATCCGCGGTCTTCTTGGGCTTGCCCTTGGGGTCCTTCTCGTAGCGATAGAAGCCGATTCCGTTCTTCTGCCCGAGGCGCTCGTTCTCGTACATCATGTCGAGCGCGCTCTTGTCGGAATTGGCCATGCGGTCCGGGTAGCCTTCCGCCAGCACTTCACCGACATGGTGAGACGTGTCCATGCCGACCACGTCCTGCAGATAGGCCGGGCCCATCGGCCAGCCAAAGCCTTCCATCACCTTGTCGATCTTGGCGAAGTCGCCGCCGGCGCGAATCGCGCCGAAGAATCCGAAGAAGTACGGAAACAGAATGCGGTTGACCAGAAAGCCCGGACAGTTCTTGACGGTGATCGGGGTCTTGCCCATCGCCGCGGCATAGGCGGTGACCGTGGCAATCGCTTCCTTGCTGGTCTTCTCGCCGTAGATGACCTCGACCAGCGGCATGCGGTGCACGGGATTGAAGAAATGCATGCCGAGGAAGTTCTCGGGGCGCTTCATCGCCGTGGCCAGCTCGTCGATCGAGATCGACGAGGTATTCGAGGCGATGATCGTGTCCGGCTCGACAATGCCCTCGACCTCGGCCAGCACGCTCTTCTTGACCTTGGGGTTCTCGACCACGGCCTCGACCACGATGTCGACGTGCTTGATCTCATCGTAGGACAGCGTCGCGCGAATCGAGGACAGGATCGCACCGGCCTTGGCCGGCTTGAGCTTGCCGCGCTCGACCTGCTTGGACAGTAGCTTGTTGGCCTCGTCCATGCCCAGATCCAGCGATTTCTCGGCGATGTCCTTCATCACCACCGGCGTGCCCTTGGAGGCGCTCTGGTAGGCGATGCCACCGCCCATGATGCCGGCACCCAGCACCGCCGCATGTTCGACCTTGTGCGCGATCTTGCCTGCGCTCTTGGCCTTTTTCTTGAGGAGCTGATCGTTGAGGAACAGGCTGATCAGCGAATCGGCCACCGAGGTCCGGGCCAGCTTGGCGAAGGCCTTGGCTTCGATCGCCAGCGCCTCGTCGCGTCCCTTGGACGCCGCCTTCTGAATCGCGTTGACCGCCGCCATCGGCGCCGGATAGTGCTTGCCGGCCTTGGGCGCGACCACGCCCTTGGACGATTCGAACACCATCATCGCCTCGATCGGGTTGAGCTGCAGCGGGCCTTTCTTGCGCGCTCGGCGCGCTTTCCAATCGGCCTTGCCGTCGATTGCCAGCTTGAGCATCTGCAACGCGGCATCCTTGAGCTTGTCGGGTGCCACCACGGCATCCACCGCATGCACCTTGAGCGCCGCAGCCGCCTTGTTCTGTGCCGAGCCAGCAATCCACTCGATGGCATTGTCGGCACCGATCAGGCGCGGCAGTCGGACGGTACCGCCGAATCCCGGAATGATCCCCAGCTTGACTTCCGGCAGACCGATCTGCGCCTCGGTCGCCATAACGCGGTAATCGGCAGCCAGCGCCATTTCCAGTCCGCCACCCAGTGCGAAACCGTTGATCGCGGCAACGGTGGGTACCGGCAGGTCCTCGAAGGCATTGAATATCTGGTTCGACTGGAGCGACCACGCCGCAATGTCTTCTTCGGGCTGCTTGAACGCTTCTCCGAATTCTGTGATGTCGGCGCCGACGATGAACACCGCTTTGCCGCTGGTGACAACAACACCCGCCAGCGCGCTTTCCTGCTGAATCGAATCGATGGCTGCCTTCAACTCTTCCAGGGTGGAGCGATCGAACTTGTTGATCGCGTCCCCCTGCCGGTCGAAGCAAAGCTCGACAATTCCACCGTCAAGCTTGGTGCATCGAATGGATTGACCTTGGAACATGGGTAAGGCCCTCATGCTTGGAATTTATAAAAGAACGACAACGGGATTTCCGCGCCGCACCACAATGTTGGCGCCGCGATGTTAGCCCTCAGTGAACAGGCCGTAAACCGGACCGCGGACAAGTGTCGGATTTCTTGTATTTTCGGCGCTTTACAGTGGATTTTCCGCCGCATACACTGCAATCACTCGTACCGCCCAGGGATTCTGAGGGGGATCAATGGGCGCAGCACCCGCGAGTCACTTTTTGAGACGAGCGTTCTGCGGTGTGTTCGCCGGTCGGGATTGTTTCGCGCTTACCCTCGCCGCTAGGGCGGCGGCGCACTGAATGATCGAAGTTCTGAACTATTCCGAGGGAGCACATTCATGCTGAAAAAAGCACGCGACAAAATCTCGAAAGCGCTTAAATCGTCAAAACCTGCGAAAAAGGCTGTTGCCAAGGCCGCAAAGAAGGCGGCCGTGGTCGTCAAGAAGCCCGTCGCGAAAAAGGCCCCGGCGAAAAAAGCCGCCGCCAAGAAGGTCGCCGTGAAGAAGGCTGCTGTCAAAAAGCTCGTGGCGAAGAAGGCGGCAGCCAAGAAGGCTCCGGCCAAGAAACTGGTCGCCAAGAAAGCCATCGTCAAAAAGCTGGCCACCAAGAAGGTACCCGCCAAGAAAGTCGCCGTGAAAAAGGCGGCAGCGAAGAAGGTCGTGGCCAAGAAGGCGCCTGCCAAGAAAATGGCCGCCAAGAAGGTGGCCGTGAAGAAGGTCGCGGCCAAGAAGGCACCCGCCAAGAAGACTCCGGCCAAGGTCGCGGTGAAGAAGGCCATCGTCGCCAAGGCGCCAGTCAAGATGCCGACCAAGACCGTCACCAAGGCGCCCACCAAAGTGGTCAAGCGTCCCACTCGCGTAAAGCCCTCCCCGACTTCGCGCGCTGCGCTGGCAACCAGCAAAGCCAAGAAGGCCGGCGTGACGCCGAGCGCAGAAACACCGATGCCGACGGCGGCGCCGGCCGAACCGTCTATGACACCGGCAACGGAAACGCCCAAGGATTCGTCCAGCGAAAGCTGAGCCCCGGTTTCCGGCAGCGCAGAACGGCCGGGCATCAGCCCGGCCTGTTTTTGCCTGGAACAGCACGCGTCCTTAGCCCCGGCACTCTTCCAAGATATCCATCGCCGGTTCATAGGCATCCGTCTGGATACGGAACAAGCCGAGCACCGAGTGAAACAGGTTGTCGTGTGAGTACGAAATATCGGCGTTGCGCAGCAGGCAGTGACGCTGAAGGCCGGCATGGGCTTCAAGTTGCGGTGACAGCCACAGCATGAACGGCACCTGCGTCTGTTCGGCCGGCGCCAGTGAATAGGGCATGCCGTGCAGATACAAGCCATTCTCCCCCAGCGATTCACCGTGGTCGGACAGGTAGAGCATGGCGGTATCAAGACTGTCTGAGCGACGACGCAGCTGCGCAATGACCTCGGCCAGGATGTCGTCGGTGTAGACGATCGTATTGTCGTAGGCGTTCACGATTTCCGGTTGGCTGCAGGTCTGCACCTGCTGCGTACGGCAATCCGGCGTGAAACGACGAAACGCCTCCGGATAGCGTCGGTAGTAGGCCGGGCCATGGCTGCCCTGGGGATGCAACACGATCAACGTATCGCCGCGCAAGTGATCCAGGATCGCGCTCAGTGAGCGAATCATGACGCCATCCTGGCAACCATCCTCATCGCACAGATCGGGCGCGATACCATGGCTGAGATCCTGAAAATCGGTGCCGACGCAGACGCCCTTGCAACCACCGTCGTTCTCGCGCCAGTAGACCGATACGCCGGCCGTTTGCAGCACCTGCACGAAGTCCACGTTGGCTTTGGCCTTGTCGTGACTGAACTCGCTGCGCGGCAGGCGCGAAAACATGCAGGGCACGGACACCGCCGTCGCCGTTCCGCAGCTCGTCACCTGGGTGTAGTTGATCAGCAACGGCTCGTCCGACAGACGCGGATTGGTGGCCCGCGCGTAGCCATCCAGCTGAAAATTGGCGGCGCGCGCGGTTTCGCCGACCACCAGCACCAGTACGGTCGGCTTGGCGGTGACCGTGGCGGCTGCCTGCGTCGCGGTCCGTCCTCGCGGGTCGGGAGCCGCCGCTTCGCCACTCGGCAACAGCTTGCGCGCCGACCACACCGGATAGTAGGGGTTCAGCAGGTAGCGCAGCTCGTTGTGCTGCCGCGCCACGAACGAGATGTATTTGTAGTGCGTGAACAAGACGCCGACACCAATCATCAGACTCAGCATCGCCGTCATCAGACGTAGCGGGACTTCGCGGCTCAGAGCACCGTGGCGGATCGGTGTGCGCCACAGCAGCACGCCGGGCAATACACCGAGCAGGCCGAGATAGATCAGCAACCGTGGCGACAGCAGTTCGGCGGCCTCGCCGGCATCGGTCTCCAACACATTGCGCAACATCGAATCGTTGATGATCACGCCGAACGCATCCATGAAATACGCGCAGGCTGCCGCGACCATCAGGATCAGGCTCAGCATCGGCTTGAGCAAGCATCGCAGAGCCAGCAGCGAAAACAGCGCGTTGTAGATCATCACCAGGGCGATGAAGACGATGCCGTACATCGCCACTGCTTCCATGGACTCGGGCGGCGTGCCGCGGTAAAGCGAGGCCCAGAAGTGAAAGTTGTCGAAGATCACCACGAACAGGGCGCACAGCAGTGTGAGCACGGCGGAGGGCCGCCCTGCACGAATCGGCACGCGCTCGCTACGCTCGGCGGTGCGGCTGTCACGAACTGTCTCGGTATTGAACATCGACGCTGGCGGTCTGCGGTGGGAACAGGCAGACAGCGCAGCGACAGTGCCAGCCGGACGCTACATCCCGAAATGGCGCCAACCGACTGTTTCAACGATGATTATCTGATCTCCGCGGTTCGGATTCGGCCGCTTCTGCCGCCGCACGAAATGTCGAAGGTGCAAGAAAAGTCGACACTTGCTGCGCGACGGGACGCTCGCGCGGGCCGATACGCCATCAGCGGCTTATCGCGTCGAAAACGCCCGCCGCCTACAATCGGCGGATGCCCTTCTCCCTAGACCAAAGCACCGCGCTGTGCCGTCTGCTGTCGGACGCCAGCCGCCTACGGCTCCTGCTGCTGCTGGAACGCCACGAGCTCACCGTAGCCGAGCTGACCGAAGTCACCGGCCTGGCGCAGAGCCGGGTCTCCACGCATCTGTCGCGACTGCGTCGCGCCGGCTTGGTCGGGGATCGCCGGGTCGGCGCGTCCTCGTACTACTGCGCGGAGCCGGTCGGTTCGGACGACCCGGCCGCCCAGGTCTGGGCGCTGCTGCGCGAACGCATCGACGATGTGCAGGCCGGACTGGATTTCGAACACGCCGAACAGGTGATTCGCGCCCGCCACGCCGGCCAGTCCTGGGCCGAGACCGTGGCCGGACGCATGGAACTGCACTACTCACCGGGGCGAACCTGGGAGGCGACGGCGCGCGGCCTGATCACCCTGCTCGACCTCGGCGATGTACTCGACATCGCCAGCGGCGACGGCGTGCTCGCGGAACTGCTATCCGGCCAGGCCCGCTCGATCACCTGCATCGACGTCAGCGCCGCGGTGCTCGATGCGGCCGCCAAACGCCTTCAGGCCGTGGACCGCGTGAGTCTGATCCGGGCGGACATGCATGCCCTGCCGCTGCCGGGTGCCGCCTACGATCAGGTGTTCCTGATGCACGCCCTGGCGTTCGCGCAGGCGCCGCAAACCGTGCTCGGCGAAGCGGCGCGCGTACTCAGACCGGGCGGCTGCCTGATCGTCACGGCGCTGAACCGGCACGAACATTCCGTGGCCGCCGAAGCCTATGACCACGTCAATCTGGGCGTGACGCCGCAAACCCTGCGCGCCTGGCTCAGCGACGCCGGGCTCGAGGTGCAAAGCTGTCAGGTCAGTTCGCGCGAAAACCGCCCGCCCTACTTCGAGGTGCTCACCGCACTGGCGCGTCGTCCGGGCTGATTTCGGTGGCGGCCGCGCGCGCGACCTCGCGCAGCGAAGCCATCAGCAGGGGCAGCGTCCGCCGCCCCGACTGGATATGCCCGACCCAGCCCTGGCTCGCCTCGATCAGTCCTTCCGGCCGTTTCAATCGCCGTGAGATTCGACGCAGCGCACGATCCAGACCGGCCTCGCGCCGATAGGACAGCAACAGGCGCTGGAACAGCCAGGGCTGCGGCACCCAGCCCCCTGCGTCCCGAAACGCATCGGCCGCCCCGGCCAGGGCCAGCGAGGCCCGGCGCGTGAACTGCTCCAGCGGCTCCTCGCTGTACCGGGCCCAGTCCAGGGCCAGACAGTGATCGAACAGCATGTCCACGATCACCGGCGCATAGCGTCTTTTCGGAGGCGGAAATTCACGGATCAGGGCGTGCACATCCGGGTGTGCATCGGTGGTCGCATCAACGCTGCGATGCAAACGAATCGATGCTTCCAGACTTGGCGTGAAGCGCCCCTGCAGATTGCCCCGCACCATGTCGCCGAGCAGCGCGCCTTCCAGCGGCAGGCCGGCCTCGTCCGTCAGCAGCAGATGCGCGAGGAAGTTCATGGCCCATTGTAGGGTGTGCGATACCGACGCCACGCCGCTCGGAACGGTCACTCGCGTTCGCGGCCGATCCACAGGCGGTAGCGCTTGTCCTCGAACACCGGATGCCAACCGGCGATCGCATCGACCTCGCGCTTGCGCCGCGCCCAGCACGCAGCTTCGGGGGGTGCGACCGCGCCGTTCAGTGGGCGCACCCGGTCGCCGCCGTACAACCTTGCCGAGAACGGTGGATCATCCGTAAAGAAGACCGGCCGTTGCGGGCCGGGGTATCGATAACATTGCGCGATCAGATCGCGCTCCGAACGCAGCGCCAAACCGCCGAACGTGTGAACCAGCATGGCCGCGAACAACAGCAGCGGCGCCACGGTGGATATCAGCAGCAGAATTGCGGAATTGTGCCGCGGCCGCGCACACAGCCCGCGCGACAGCCACAGGGTCAGCGGCATTGCGCACGGCAACAGATAAGTCGCGAGTATGTTGTGAGCGGCGGTGAAGAACAGCGCCGGCCACAGCGCCCAGGCCAGCAGCAGCCAGCCCTCGGCGTCCTCGCGACGGCCGCGCCAGGCCAGCGGCGCCAGCGGCAGCCACGGCAGGAACGCCGGAATCGCCAGCAACCAGATCTTGCCAAGCGGTTGCAGATGCGCGCTGCCGTAGCGGTCCCCCGACCAACCGGGTTCGAGATAGCGACGCCAGTGTTCGCCAACGATGAAGTAATCGATGAATCCCGGGGTCTTGAGTTCCGCGGCCAGGTACCAGGGCACGGCGAGCAGGACTCCGAACAGGGCGCTCAGGCATAACAAACCGATCGTCCTGGGGCGGTTCGAGCTGAGCAGCCAGGCGCCCAACAGCGCCGGTGGTCCGCCCAGCATCACGACCAGCGGACCTTTGGCGAGCAGCCCGATGGCAACGCCCAGGATGATCGCCAATCGCGCCACCACGCCGGACCGATGGCACTCCACGCTGCCCACGAGTATCAATCCCAGGCCCAGCGCCAGCCAGTTGTCGGTGAGCACGGCGCCGGAGCTGACGAAGAACAGCACGCCGGACACCAGCATCAAGGCCGCCAGATTGGCGATACCGGCGCCATAGCGATGGCGCGCCCAGGCCGCCGTCAGCAGCGCCAACAGCGCACTGGGAATCCAGGTCCCCGCCCGCGCCGTAAGCTCGCCGAATCCGAACACATCGATCAGCCCACCGGTGACCCAGAACAGCAGCGGCGGCTTGCCCCAGAACGGAACCCCGGGCGCGAACCACGGCGTGATCCAGTCGCCCGAATCGGCCATCAACCGGGCCACCAGCGCGTAACGCGCCTCGGTGGTATCGGTCAGCGGATACAGCGGCAGGCTGATCAGACGCAGCACCAACACGGCCACCGCGGCCAGCGCGTAGCGACGCACCGCCAAAGCCGGTAAGGAGTTCATACCGATTGGCGTTCGAGACGATCCGACCGAGTCCGCGCCGGACGATACGCCTGGCGCAGGTACAGCGGGCGCTGCTTGACCTCGGTGTAGATGCGGCCGACGTACTCGCCGAGTATGCCCAGCCCGCACAGTTGCAGGCCACCGATGAAGAAGATCGAAACGATCAGCGTCGGAAAGCCGTCCACGGAATCGCCGAACAGCACGGTCTTGCCGGCATAGACCAGCGCCATCACCAGTGCGAAGCAGGCGGCCAGCATGCCGGCGACACCGGCAAAGCGCAGCGGCAATACCGAGAACGAGGTCAGGCCGTCCGCAGCCAGTCCGATCAGTTTCATCAGTGGCCAGCGCGTGTTGCCGGCGGCACGCGCCGGCCGTTCGAATTCGAGTTGAACCTGCGGCAGGCCGATCCAGGCGAACAGACCTTTCATGTAGCGATTGCGCTCCGGCAGTGAGCGCAGGGCCAGAACCGCACGCCGCGACATCAGCCGGAAATCGCCCACGTCGACCGGAATCGGAATCTCCCCGACCCGCGCCAGCAGGCGGTAGTACACGGCTGCCGCGATGCGCTTGCCCGGACTGTCACCGTTGCGGGAGCGTCGTTTCATGACGACGACGTCATTACCCTGAAACCAGGCGTCGAGCATGCGTGGCAGTTGCTCGGGCGGGTCCTGCAGGTCGGCGTCCATGACCACGACGAGTTCGGCTTCGGCATGGTCGAGCCCGGCGGTCATTGCCGCCTCCTTGCCGAAGTTGCGCGACAGTTGCAGCAGGCCGATGCGCGAATCCGTCACCGCCGCCCGTTCGATCCAGGCAAGGCTGCCATCGCAGCTGCCATCGTCGACGAACAGGATTTCCGGCACCACGGGCAGCACCGTCAACACCGCACCGAGGCGTTCCAGGAACAACGGCAATACATCGATCTCGTTGTGTACCGGCACCACCACGCAAAGACTGGGGCGTGCCGGGCGTGGCAAGCCGGCGACCGGCGCAAGCAGCGGGGTTCGCGCGTTCATCGAAAGCTCCAATGCCGGTTCGCCAGAAAGCCTGCGAGGAATACGCTGGCCGTGGCGGCAATCTGTGCCGGCCAGGCCCCGATCTGCGGAACCAGCATGGCGAGCATCGCGGCGTTGCCGAGTGCGACCGCCAAAGCCGTGATCGCGAATCTCGGCAGTGCGCGCGCATGTCCGCCGCGACGGCCGAAGGTCCAGGCGTGATTGAGTCGGTAGCTGAGCGCGGCGCCCGCCAGCGCGCCCAGCGCGGTCGCCGCAATCGGACCACTCCACCGGGGCAGCGTGGCGAACACCAGATAGTGCGCAACGGTCGCGGCGATCGATACGCTCAAATACCGGCCGACAGCCGTGCGGTGACGCGGGCCGGCGGCGCCGGCATTCGCGCCGAGGGATGCCATGTTTGAGGCCATGAAAGCTTGCGGTCCGATTGGGGCGAAGATTTTCGCCTGGGTCTGACGGCTCTATGGCAATCGCAGTGCCAGCTCGAAGCGGCCCGGCATCATCGATTCAACTTTCTGTTTTTAAGGTTATTTTTACTAAAGCGAGGCACTGCGCCTCCCTTCGGAAAATGCAGGCTTGCAAGCCGCGTCGACAATTCTTGCGGGGTTTTCCGCGGCGATCACGGAGCCGAGTCCGCGCATGGAGGCACTGTCACGAAGGGCAGACGCCGCCCGCGCTCGTCGAGCAGAAACAGTACGCTGACATCACCGGCGACGTGACAGGCCGAGACATAACCAATGGCATTGGCCGTGGCGGCAACAAAGGCCAGCATCGCCGCCTCCGAGGCGAGCACGTAGGGCGGCGATACGCCCTGGAAGTACATTTCGTTCCAGTAATCCTGCATCTGCTCGGGTTTCAATCCCAGTACCGTGTGCGAGAAGCGCAGACGCAGCGGATGATCCGCCGGCAGGTTGATCGGCTCGATGCGGCTGCCGTCCGCCCAGTGCAGACGCTTGCGACGATAGATCAGGGTCAGAGCGTCGGGGTCGATCGCCTCGCGGGCATGCTCGGCGGCGACGATGACGGCGATCGGCACCGGTTCGGCATGCAGCGGCGCCATCGCCGCCAGCAGGCATAAGCCGGCCAGCCAGCGCCTCATCCGGATGCTTGCGTTTCGCATTGCGCGGCTCAGAACAGAACCGCGAAAGACGTGAGCAGACCCTCGTCCACGCCGATATCGTTCTCGACGGCATAGCGATATTCGGCCTTGAACACCCACGCCGGACTGTAGCGCCAGGTGAGGCCACCGATCTGCAGATGCACGCCTCGGTCGAAATCGACCTTGTTGAGATATTCGGTGCGCGCCACCGCGTACAGGCGCTCGCTCAGCGGAGCCACCAACTGCACGTAGTAACCACGCTCATCGGCGCGTTCCGCTGCTTGCTGCAGGCGGCGATAAACCCATTCGCCCTGGAGTTCCCAACGGTGATATTTCCAAACGAAGTCCACGCCGAACATTTCCTTGCGCTCGTCCGGCGTCAGTTCCTGTTCGAACGACGCGAAGGAGGTGCCGATCTGCGTATGCACATCGAACGAGTAGTTCAGGCGGATGCCATAGGCTTCCTTGAAGGTGTCGAGCTCGGGATTGGGAAACAGCTCCTCCCCGATCGAACCATAGATCGAATAGTCGATCGCACGGTGGAACAGCGGCACCACGCCGAAGATCATGGCGCCCGTCGCATTGGTGGGGAACGTGGAATCGGTCATCAGCGGCCGTGAGGTGGTCCAGACCAGCGGCGCGGCGTGGATCAGGTTCCAGCGGCCGATCGGCGTCAGATACTTGCCGACCCTGAGCTGCAGGAAGTCCGACCGCGTGTAGTCGACATGCAGCCGTTCGAGGCTGACGTAGGCCTCGTCGGCGGTGCTGTCACCGGGCGAAAGGATCAAGGAATCCTCCAGCTCCACCTCGGCGAAGAAGCGCCAGCGCGCGCCGTCGTCCCAGTTCAGCAACAGGCTGATGCTGTCCAGCGTGGCGCGCCAGCGCTCGGCGTTGTCGTTCTCGTCGATGAAACTGACTTCGCCGTAGCCGCCGATGCGCGCACGGGTGCCCGGCACGGTATAACCGCGCGCCAAGCGATTGTCGGAATTCTGGGGCAGCTCGGGCTGCGGCGTCGGAACCGGCACTTCGTCCGCAGCGGCATCAGTCTGCGCGAACGCCTGAACGTTCGCGCAGACCAGACCAGCTGCCAACAGCGCCGCCCACAGCTGCCGCCGCCGTAGCGCTATCATTTTCGAGTCACTCATGATTCAAACCACTCCGGTCCCCAGCCCCAGCATGGACAGCCAGAAGCGGCGCTACTCTACGCGGCACCCGCGCGCGATCGCCACCGGTATCCCGGCACGGTGACGATACGCAAGACGCTGCTGCTCGCCTTTCTCGCGATCAGCCTGCTGCCGGCGCTGGCTCTGGGGGCGCTATCGTTCTCGCAGATGCGAGCCTCGATGCAGCAGGAGATCGAGAGCAACCTGCAAAGCCGCGCCGAGTCCGTGTCCGCGGACATCGACCGCATGCTGTTCGAGCGCCTGCAGAACGCGGTGACCTGGAATCATCTGCAGGTGATGCAGGATCTTCGCATCGACGATGTGGACAAACGCGTGTCCGCGTTCCTCGGCGAGGTCAAACAGCGCTACGGCGGCGTCTACAACCTGATCTACTGCGTGGACGCAGACGGTCGTGTGCTGGCATCCAGCGACGCCGGGCAGATCGGCCGCGTCGAGCCCTCGTCATACGCCTGGCTGCAGGCAAAGCTTCCCGGCGGCGTGGTCTGGATCGAACGCCCGCAGCGCGACCGTCCGGGTGGACCGGCCACCTTCACCATCCGCACTCGCATACCGTCACAGTTCAGCGACGGTGAACTCGGCGAGCTGGTCCTGCGTTTCGACTGGACGCAGATCGAGGGTCTGCTCGATCAGGCCGCGGAGGATCGGCGCGGTGTCATCGTCGCCGATGCCGACGGTCGCGTGATCGCGGCCTCGTCGCTGCTGGCGCCGCGCGCCGTGACCGCCTCGCTGCGCGACTGGGTGACTCCGCGCAACCGCGCCGCAGTGATGCTGCGCGATGGTGCCCCGCTGATCGACGGCAAGATCATCGTCGGCATCGACCGCTCGCAGGGTTACGAGCACTTCGCCGGCTTCGGCTGGACCACGATGGTGCTGCAACCGCTCGGTCAGGCGCTCAAACCGGTCCATCGAATGAGTCTGGTGTTCGCCGCGCTGATCGCCGGCATCGCCGCGATTTGCGTGCTGATGTCCTCGGCCGTGGCCAGCCGCTTGTCGCGGCCCATCGCCGCGCTCACCGACTACACCCGCGGCTTCATCCTCAGCGGACGCACCACGCCCCCGCCGCCCGAGTCCGGCGGCGAGATCGGGCGGCTGCGGGATACCTTCGTGCAGATGGTCGAGGACCTCGAACGCTCGCGTGAAGCGCTGATCCGGGCGTCGAAGCTGGCGGCGCTGGGCGAAATGTCGGCGGTGATGGCTCACGAGATTCGGACACCGCTGGGCATCGTCCGCTCCTCCGCGCAGGTGCTGGAACGCGAGCCCGCAATCAGTCCCGAAGGTCGCGAGCTGGTGGGTTTCATCGCCAGCGAGACCGAACGCCTCAACCGCCTGGTGTCGTCGATGCTCGACAGCACACGGGCGCGCCCGCTGCAGCTGGCGCCGACAGCGCCGGGTGGGCTGGTGCGCCGCTGTGTGGAACTGCTGAACAACCAGGCCGATGCACGCGGCGTCACGATCCGCACGCGGATCGCGGACGAACTGCCGGAAATCGAATGCGACGCCGAGCAACTCACCCAGGCCTTGCTCAATCTGCTGCTCAACGCCATTCAGATTCTGGATGCGGGTGGTCAGGTCGACGTCAGTGCACACATGCAGGACGATGGCCTGCACATCGCCGTGGCCGACAACGGCCCCGGCATCGATCCGGAGTATCGCGAGCAACTGTTCGATCCCTTCGTGTATCAGCGTGAAGGCGGCACCGGCCTGGGCCTGGCGATCGTGCGTCAGATCGTCGAGGCACACGGCGGTTCTGTCACCATACTCGATGCACCCATCAGCGGCGGCGCCGTCTTCGAGATGGTCCTG
The DNA here is from genome assembly GCA_022599775.1 of Gammaproteobacteria bacterium. Lineage (GTDB taxonomy): Bacteria > Pseudomonadota > Gammaproteobacteria > Nevskiales > Nevskiaceae > Banduia. Next base: position 20,390 of record JAHZLQ010000058.1, on the reverse strand, counting down.
CCGCTTCAGGCCACGGAGTCATGAGCAACAAACACGTCCTCGTCGTTGACGACGAAACCAATATGCGGCGCGTGCTGGAAATCATGCTGCAGCGCATGGGCTATCGCACCGACAGCGTCGAAAACGGCGTCGCGGCACTCGAATTTCTCGACACCCGCGACACCGACCTCGTCATCAGCGATCTGAAGATGCCGGTGCTCGGCGGGCTCGGTCTGCTCGAAAAGCTGCGCGCCGGCGGCAACGACGTGCCGGTGATCGTGATCACCGCGCACGGCACGGTGGAAAGCGCGGTCGAAGCGATGAAGCTCGGCGCCTTCGACTACCTGCTGAGGCCCTTCGATGTGGATGCACTCAACCTCGCGATCCGGCGGGTATTCGCCGCCGGCGAGGTTCTGCGTCAGAACCAGTTTCTGCGCGAGGAACTCGACCGCGGCTGGGGCGGACTCATTGGCAGCAGCGAGCCGATGCGCCAGGTCTACAAACAGATCAAGCAGGTGGCCCCCACGCGCACCGGCGTGATGATCCTGGGTGAAACCGGCACCGGCAAGGAACTGGTGGCACGCGCGATCCACCGCGAGTCGGAGCGCAGCGATCGCCTGTTCGTTCCGATCAATTGCGCGGCGATTCCGGCGGACATGATGGAGGCCGAACTGTTCGGCTTCGACAAGGGCGCGTTCACCGGCGCCGTACGCGACCGCGTCGGCAAGTTCGAACTCGCCAACGGCGGCACGATCTTTCTCGACGAAATCACCGAAATGCCGATCGCGCTGCAATCCAAACTGCTGCGCGTGCTCCAGGAGCAGACCGTGGAGCGGCTCGGCAGCAACCGCACCCTGGAACTGGACCTGCGCGTGATTGCCGCCACCAACCGCCGCCCGCTGGACGCAGTACGCGATCAGCGACTGCGTGAGGATCTCTACTATCGCCTCAACGTATTCGCGATCGAACTGCCGCCGCTGCGCGAACATCCGCACGACATCTCACTGCTGGTCGAGCATTTCGTCGCCGAACATGGCGGCCGCCGCGCGCGCCTGACGCCGCGCGCCCTCGATCACCTGCAGCGCTATGCCTGGCCCGGCAACATCCGCGAACTGTCGAACATGATCGAACGCGCCCTGGTGCTCACGCGCGGCGACACGCTGGACGTCGAGCACTTTCCGCTGGCCGCTTCGACGACGGCCAATCCGGTGACGAGCGCGAGCAGCCCGTCGACGCCGCCGGACCTGTCTCTGGGCCTGGAGCACGCGGTCGAAGCCCTGGAATCGCGCATGATCCGCAGCGCGCTCGAACAGACCGAGGGCAACAAGACCAAGGCCTCCGCGCTGCTCGGAATCAGTGAACGATCGATGTGGTACAAGCTGAAGAAGTACGGACTCAACTGAGTCGCAGCACGCTCACTGCCCCAGCAGCTGTTGCACCGCCGGCTCCATCCCGGTCAGTCCGTAGTCGCGCCCGATCTTCAGCGCATCTTCGGCGGAGGCGCCGTGCAACCAGTGCGCGCGCAGCGCCATCATCGCGCCCACCCGATTGCCGGACGCGCAGTGAATCATCGTCGGCTCGCCGCCGGCGTCGGCCAGCGCCTCGTCGAGTGCCTTGACCGCCTGCGGCGTCAGGCCGGCGCTGCCGGCCACCGGCACACGACGGTAGGTCACATCCAGCGATTGCAGCAGTGCCGGCTCGTCGAAACCGGCGTCCTCACTCTCGGGACGAAGATCGATGACATGGCGAAGCCCGGCGTCCGCCGCCGCGCGCAGCTGATCGGCCGTGGGCTGGCCGCCGCTGACTCGTCCGTCCTCGGGATGACGCATGTTCACGAAATCGATTTGATCGATCTGCATTCTGGTGCCCTCCTGGGCCTGTGCGGTGGGAATCGCCGAGACCAGCAGACAGGCCAGGCTCAAGGCGTATGCCATCAAGGGATTACTGGACATGGGCTGGCGCCCCGGTCTGAATTTCAGCATGCATGCTACCTGGGTCCTGTGGCGCATGCCGCACCGTGAAACCGAGCGCGCGCGCCAGCGACAGCATCGGCCGGTTCTCCGCGAGAATTTCTCCGAAGACCGTGTGAATGCCCTGGCGGCGTCCGTGGCGGACCAGCTCACCGAGCAGAAACCGGCCCAGGCCGACACGCGCGAAGTCCTGATGAACCAGCAATGAGAATTCGGCGCTGCCGGCATCAGGATCGGCCATCAAATGCGCCAGCGCGACGATGCGCGCGGTGCCGCGCGGAATCGCGACGAAGGCGATCTCGCGGTCATAGTCGAGCTGGGTCAGACGCGCCGCCATCGCATGCGAGAACTGGCGGATGTAACCGAAGAAGCGCAGCCGGATGTTCTCCGGGTCGCTGCGTTCCAGCAGGCGGATCACCGCCGTCTCGTCGGCCGGGCGCACCACCCGGATGTGGAATTCCCGCCCCTGCTTGAGCGTCACGCTCTGCGCCAGATCGGCAGGATACGGCGCCAGGGCGAGGCGGCGCCTGGGCGGCTCCGGCGCATCGGTCAGCGTCAATGTGGAATCGGGCAACAGGATCGGCAGGCCTCGTGCGTCCGGCGCCAGCCGCAACACCGCATTGGCGATGGCCGGCTGATCGACCAGCATCTGGCCGATGTGCACGAGCACGGCGGCGTAGCCCGCGGCGTCCCAGCCGCGTCGTGCCATCGCCGCGACCACGCCCGCGTCTTCCAGCAGACGTCGCGCCAACAAGGGGTCCAGCGGCGCAAATCCATAGGCCTCGCCACGGCCGGACCACAGCGCCGAACCGCGGACACGCAGGTACTGCCCGAATTCCTCATGTCGCAGGATCGCGACTTCGACTACCAGCGTGGGATTGGCCTTGTCGGCCGCCATCGACAGGCCGTAATGACCCATAACCTCCGCCGTCAGCGCCGGCTCCATCGCCTTGCCGTGCCGTGCCGCCGCCTCCAGCAGCCCGCGAATCTTCTCGCGGTCGATCTGTGGCAGATCCAGCGGCGGCGGGGTCTGCATCAGCAGTTCCTGCGTGCTTCGGTACTGCTGGCGATAGCGCAAGGCGCGCATCGCCTCGTCGGCCGACGCGAACGTCGGCACGGTCATCTCGCTGCTGTAGGCACGCGCCTGAAGCGCGGTTTCCAAACCCAGCCACACGGTCAGCACGCGCGCACCCAGACCCAGCTCGGCGACCGCCTGCGCGGTCTGATCGTGCGGCTGGCCGGCGCGCGGACTGTGCATCAGCAGCACCGAGTCAACGCCCGGATCTTCGCTCAGGGCACGCACGATCCGGGCGATCGATTCCGGCGGCGCGCCGCACAGATCGACCGAGCCGGCCAGAAAGCGTGTGCCGGCGAAGATGCCGCTGATGGCCGTGCGCGAGGACGCGGCCAGATCGGTGTACTGCAGGCCGTGACGCCCGATCGCGGCCAGACCCAGCGCACAGACCCCGGCCCCGTTGCCGGCCACGATGACGCGAAATCTTTGCTGATTCGGCAGTCGCTCCAGGGCTGCGATGCCGTCGAACAGGCCGCCCAGAACCTCGCTCTCGATCAGACCGGCACGCTGCAGCGCGGCGCTGCGCACCGGATCGCGCAGACCGATGCCGTGCGGCGGGGTCTGCAACACCAGAACCGGCTTGTTGCGGGCGCAGGCCCGCGCCGCGGACATGAACTTGCGCGCGCTCTTGAGGCGCGACATCTGCAGGACCACGGCATGGCTGATCGGATCCACCGCTGCGGTATCCAGCAAATCGCCGATATCGACATCCGCTTCGCCACCGGTCACGGCCACCCATGAAAAACCGAGCTCACGCCCGGCCGCCCAGTCCAGCGCCGCCGCCGCCACCGAAGACGATTGCGCGATCAGGGCGACCCGCCCCTTGCCGATGGGCTGTTCGTAGGCGGTGGCGTTGAGTGCGAGCCCGGGCCAGGCCACGCCACCGGAGCGCGGCCCCAGTATGCGGACCAGTTGCGGTCGCGCCGCCTCGAGCACGGCCTGCGACGGCGCCTCATCGGCACCCCACAACAGCGCACGGCAGCCACTTTCGATCAGGCGCCTGAGCGTGGCAAGCGGTAGGCTGTCGGGCTCGAAGACGATGCCCAGCTCCACGATCGGCGGGGTATCGGCCTGGGCGCTGCCCCAGCCCTCGCGGTCGAAACCGAGGGTGTAGCGTTGCAGCACCGGCTTCGAGCGTTCCAGATTGGCGAGTATCTGCCGATGGCTGGCGGTACGTGGCGCACCGCAGATCACGATCCGCCGCGGCCGCAGCAGAAAGTCGAGATTGCGGATCGTCATTCAGGGGGGTCCGATCCGCGCCGCGTCGACGCCCGGGCGCTCACCCCGAAGCTTCGACAAACGGCCGCAGGAAGGCCTCGGTGCTGCGCGCCAGTGATTGCAGGTCGTAGCCACCCTCCAGCGACGCGAGCACCCGCCGCTGCGCATGTTCGGCGGCGCGCTCGCGCAACCACGCAGCAGTCCAGCGATAGTCGTCTTCGCGGAGCCGGACATCGGCGAGTGGGTCGCCGGCATGCGCGTCGAAGCCGGCGGAGACCAGCAGCATCTGCGGCTGGAAGCGTTCCAGTGCCGGCCCCCATACGGTCTCCACGGCTGTCCGGTAGTCCTCGCTGCCGGCGCCGGACCGCAAGGGTGCGTCGATCAGGCCGCGGGCCTCGGGGTCGCCGGTCCAGTTCGGGTACAGGGCTTCCTGATAGGTCGAGCACATCATCACGCGCGGGTCGGCACGAAAGATGTCGGCGGTCCCATTGCCGTAGTGCACGTCGAAATCGATGATCGCAACGCGCTCCAGACCGCTGGCCAGCGCGTGCGCCGCCGCCACCGCAATGTTGTTGAACAGGCAGAATCCCATGGAGCGCGCGCGCTCCGCATGATGGCCCGGCGGACGTACCGCGCAGAACGCGAATTCGGCGCGCACCTGCAACAGCAGGTCCACGGCGTGGACACAGGCGCCCGCCGCGTGCAAGGCGGCGGCGGCACTGCCGGTACTGACCACGGTATCCGCATCCAGCCAGTCCCGGCCCTGCGCGACAGGCGCCAGCACGCGGTCGATGAGTGCGGCATCGTGCACGCGCAGCAGGGCTTCGCGGCTCGCCGCCGGCGCCTCAACCTGCCACATCAACGCCTCCAGCCCGCTCGCCATGAGACGGTCGTTGATCGCATGCAGGCGCTGTGGGCGCTCCGGATGAACCGTCCCGGTGTCATGGTCGAGACAGGCGCGATGCGTCAGATAGGCGGCCTGCATGGCGTCTCCAATGCTGAAATAGTCAATCGCCTAGACTACGTGCCCGCGAGCAAGGCGCAAAGATTGTGGAACTCGTACCAATACTCTGGTGGGGCCTGGCGATCCTGCTGATCGTCGGCGGTCTGGTCGGCACGATCTACCCGTTGCTGCCGGGTGTGCCGATGATCTTCATCGGCATGTGGATCGGCGCATGGGTCGACGGCTATGCCCGCGTCGGTACCAAGACCCTGGTCTTTCTGGGCGTGCTGACCGCGTTCAGCGTGATCCTGGACTTCATCGCCAGCGCGCTTGGCGCGCGGCGCGTCGGCGCCAGCAAGCAGGCGGTCACCGGCGCACTGATCGGCTCGATCGCCGGCATGTTCTTCGGCTTGCTGGGCCTGCTGATCGGCCCCTTCGTGGGCGCGGTCGCCGGCGAGCTGGTCGCGCGCGGCGGACTGTCGCAGGCGATGAACGTCGGCGTCGCCACCTGGATCGGCCTGCTGCTCGGCACCCTCGCCAAACTGGCGATCTCGCTGGTGATGATCGGCGTATTTCTGTCGGTGTTCCTGCTTTACTGAGGACCAGAACCGTCACGCCTCGCGAGGCCTGTGCGTCGACAGTCGACGCGCGGGCGGCTACCGTAGCCGGTCGCGACGCAGACCGGGGGAACTCTTGCAGAACAGCACCGAAGCATCGAGTCTGGTGACACCACCCGAGGTGGTTCGCCCGCGCATCGGCCTGATCGACTGGCTGATGCTTGCGCTGGCGATCGCCTCGATCGGCCTGCTCAGTTGGGAGACGTTCTGGGACGTTTCCGAACAGACCACCCGATTGATCATATTGACCGACTACCTGATCTGCGCGGTGTTCGCGCTGGAGTTCACATGGCGTTGGCGTGCTCAGGGCTGGGATCGCCGCTACGTGCTGCGCAACTGGTACGAGATTCTCGGCATGATCCCGGTATCGAGCCCGGCCTTCCGCGGTTTCCGCCTGTTTCGCGTGGTACGCATCGTGGTGCTGCTGTCACGCTTCGGCAAGGCCGCCGACCGCGCCTTTGGCGACGAATTCACGTACCGGATCATCACCCGCTTCCGCAAGGGCTTCGTCGACGCGATCAAGGGCCCGATCACCATCGGTGTGCTCGAAGAGGTGGCCACCGTGCTGCAGCGCGGCCACTACACCCGCAACATCGCGCGCGCCCTCAACGAGAACGAAAGCGAAGTCGAGGAGATGATCCTCGAAAAGCTGCGGGAAGACCCTCAGACCGGACGCCTGCGCAGGGTTCCGTTCTATGATGAGATCGTGCGTTCCGTGGTCCGGGCCGCCTATCGCGTGGTGATGGAAACGCTCAACGATCCGCGCACCGACGAACTGGTGTCCGATCTGCTGCGCGAGAATCTCACGCAGATTCGCGATTCGGTGGAAAGCCGCGAGAACAGCCGCCTGCGCCGCAACCGTTCCGCCTGAGCCCAATCGAACCGCACCGCCGTCTCGCGGTCTGAACCGACGCCGCATACCGACCCACCCGATTTCGATGCCGATCAGCTGGCTGCTGCCACCCCATTTCTCACCGACCGCCCAGATTCTGTTCTGGGGAACCCTGCTGCTGTACTGGCGCGGCCTGCGCGCCGGTGCGCGGCCCGGCTTCGGCCGCGCGCTGAGCTTCATGCTCGGCGCCGTGCTGATGTACGCGGTGGCGCAGACCCGCTTTGACTACTACTCGCAATACATGTTCTTCATGCATCGCCTGCAGCATCTGGGCCTGCACCATCTCGGCCCGTTCTTGCTGGCGCTGGCGCAACCCCAGGCGGTACTGGCTGCCGGCCTGCCAGCGGCATGGCGTGCCCGGCCGCTGCCGGCACCACTGAAACGCGCTGGACGCTGGCTTTATCTGGCGCTGCAGAATCCCCTGGTCGCGCCGCTGCTGTTCGTGGGCCTGATCGCCTTCTGGCTGACGCCATCGCTGCATTTCGACGCGATGCTCAATCTGGACCTGTACTGGCTGATGAACTGGAGCATGGCGCTGGACGGCCTGCTGTTCTGGTTCTGGGCTTTCGAGCGTGGGCGCAACGGCGCCGCGCCACGTTTCGGCTACGGGGTTCGGCTGCTGGTGCTGGTGCTGATCGCGCCGCCGCAGATCGTGATCGGCTCGCGCATCGCCCTGTCCGACCAGGAACTGTTCGATGTCTACGCCGTGTGCGGCCGCGCCTGGCCGCTCAGCCCGATCGTCGACCAGCAGATCGGCGGCCTGGTCACCTGGATACCGGCGGCGATGATGAGCGTGCTCGGCATGCTCGTGGTCCTCGCCGGCCTGCTGCGCCACAGCCGCAATGCCGCCACCCGCCCCCGCTACACGGAAATTGTGCAATGAGACAGCTGAAAGCGTCCTTGGCGTTCATCGCAATGCTGCTGCTCGGTCTGGCGACGGCCTGCTCGCGTGACGAGGGTTTTCACGCCAAGTCGATCGCCGGCCTGATGCCGCCATTGGAATTTTCCCTGACCAGCGACGAGGGCAATGCAGCCAGTGCGCAGGATACGGCCGGCAAGATCCGGCTGCTGTTCTTCGGCTACACCTCCTGCCCCGACATCTGCCCGGTGACGCTGGGCCGGCTCGGCGCGGTGATCCAGGGCTTGCCGGAGGAACGGCGCGAGCAGGTACGCGTGCTGTTCGTGTCGGTCGACCCGCAGCGTGACAGCGTCGCCAAGCTGCATGCCTACGTCGATTATTTCGGCGATCAGGTCATCGGCCTGCGCGGCCCGGAGCCAGCCTTGCGCAAACTGGCGCAGCGCTACCGGACCACCTTCGGCTATGGCGATCCGGACGAGACCGGCTTCTACGAGGTGTCTCACAGCAGCGGCATCTACGTATTCGACGGCAGCGGTGCCGCACGTCTGCTGTTCCGCTCGGACGACCCGCTCGCCGCCATGCAGGACGACCTCAGGCAACTGCTCGACGAGGCAGGCTAGCCGTCTCAGAAGTCGGCGGCGACGCGCGGAATCTCACCTCCCGCTTGCTCCGCGGAACCGATAGTCTCGTAGGCGATGCGGTTGCGTCCCGCCCGCTTGGCCTCGTAGAGCTGTGCATCCACGGCCGCGAACAGATCGCTCAGATCGATGCCCTGCCCCGGCCAGGCGTACACCGCACCGCCGCTGACCGTCAGTGGCGGAAGACCGGCGCGCCAGGCCTCGTCGTCGAGACTGCACAGGGCTTCGCGCAGCCTGGCGCCGATTTCATGGAAACGGGCCTCGTCGATGTCGTACCAGGCCGCGACGAACTCGTCGCCACCGTAGCGACCTGCGCAATCGAGCGAGCGCCGTGTCACCCCGCGCAGCGCCTGCGAGAAGGCCTGCACCACATCGTCCCCGAACTTGTGTCCGGCGGTATCGTTCACCTGCTTGAAGTGATCCAGATCGAGCAGCATCAGCCCCAGACATTTGCCTTCGCGTTGCGCCATGCCCCAAGCCCGTTGCACAAAATCGTAGAACGCCGCGCGATTGAGCAATCCGCTCAAGGAATCGCGGCTGGCACGCTCGCTGAGCTGCTCCTCGTGCAGAAATACCCGCCGGCCGTTGTGCTCATGCAGAAAGCTGCCAACCGCCCCGATCGCGTTGGCCAGCAACAGGTAGTAGGTCTCGAACAGGGTACCGCGCGTGAGCGCGCCCAACACAAGCACGCCGAGGATATAGGCCAGCGCGATCGCCAGGGCCAGGATCAGCGCGTAACGGGCCTGCAGGCCGGAGGCCGAATACAGATAGATCGTCAGCAGCAGCAAGGCGCCGCTCGGGAAGGTGTAGCGGTGATCATGTTCAAACAGCACGGCGATGAGTATGCCGGCCGAGGCAATACCGGCGCAGGCCAACTGCAGCAGTTGCTGCTGGTCCGGCGTGCGAGCCCGGCCGGCGAACACGCAGGCGACGAACATCGCCGGCAGACTCAGCAGCACCACGCTCAGATTCGCCGGCGAGCCGATCGCGCCCAATCCGAGGAACTGCTGCAGCAGCACATAGGTACCCACCGCCGCGAAGCCCAGAAGGCCGGCGGCGCGAATGCGCAGAACGTTCTGCTCTACCAGACTGGCACGATAGCGCCAGTCGAGATCCCGACTCGATTCTGCCCGTGGCGCGCGGCGCAGCCGACGACTCAAGCGCTGTGCCATCGAATACCTGTATCCGGGGGCGCGCCGGGCCGCCGGGCCGATGCTGCGTTTCTGTGCGCTCGTACTCGCTCCATGGACTTCGTCGCCCGCTGCGTGGGCGATCCGCCTTGCTTGTGCTCTATCCGTGACCCGGCAAGGTATCAGATCGAACATCGGGAGCGCGAAAGTTTCATGAAAATAAGGCCTTGGGCCTTATCGTCGGGACAGACACCACAACGGCAAGTCCTTGAGATTCAGGCGACGCCGTGCAGGGTGGCGCATCCTGAATCGGCACATTCTCGTATCGTTCACCGGCAATCCTGCTGTTGACGTGAATCATATGCGGCCTGATGCCGACCGACCCTCGCCCGCTTGCGGGAGAGGCGGGTGAGGGAAACGGCCATGCCGCAGGCGATTGATTCTGCAGGGTGCCGCTCGCGGCATGGCCATTAGAAAGGAAGAGGAAGATTCGACATGAAGACCAAGCAACTGATCCTGTGCGGGCTGATCGCGCTGCTCAGCGCCTGCGCGACCGCCACGCCGTACCAGCCGGCCGACAAGGGGTATGGCTACAGCGAGCAGAAGCTCGAATCGAATCGCTACCGCGTGAGCTTTGTCGGCAGTTCCAAGACCTCGCGTGAGACCGTCCAGAACTACCTGATCTACCGGGCCGCCGAATTGACGCTGGCCAATGACTACGACTACTTCGTGCTCGCCGGACAGGACGCCGCGGCGGAGCCCGGCACACGCAGCGGCTCGCGCACCGGCGTCAGCTTCGGCCTCGGCTCGTTCGGCGGTTCCACGGGTTTCGGCCTGGGCATCGGCACCGGAATTGGCGGCGGCGGTGGCGAAGACTTCCGCGCACAGGCCGATGTACTGATGTACAAGGGCGAAAAGCCGGAAGACCGCAGCGACGCGCTCAACGCGGCCGAAGTGAAGGCCAACCTCGAAGCTGGAATTCGGCGCCCGAACTGAGTCCTTCAACCGCCCTGATTCAGCGGAGCCTCAACCAAGCCGCCCGGCGGCATCTGCAGAAAGTAGCCGGTGTTCTTGAGCGCTTCGACCACGCGCCGCACATCGACCCGCGCCAGCCGGCGTGTCGGCCCCAGGCTCAGGCGCATCACCTCGTCGAGCTTGCCGAGCCGCTGGAGCAGTGCCAGCGGCAAGCTGTCCAGGTCCAGGTCCTCACGCAGATACAGGTACATCTCGGATTGCCTGGAGCAACGCAGCACCACGCAGTTCAGGTTCGGCACTTGTTCAGGATGGATCGACGTCATTTGGCGATTGTCTCACCCCGTTGACATCGCCGCCGGCCGGTTTCCAATCCCGAAGCCGAAGGCTGCCGGCCTACGTCCGTCGGCTGCTTTTGGACAAATCGAGAAAACTGCGGTAACGTCCGCGCCGCAGTGTTTCAAGCATGTATTCAGCGTGAGTAAAAGCCGTCTCAATATGCACGGCCGGTTTCTCCTCAATGCGTTCCTTGATCGCTTGCACCCTGCGGGCGTTCCGCGTCCGTAATATTATTTTTTTATTCAGGAATGTATTCATGAGCAACTCATCGACCGGCACCGTGAAGTGGTTTAACGACGCGAAGGGCTTCGGCTTCATCACCCCGAGCGAAGGCGGCGAAGATCTTTTCGCGCACTTCAAGGAAATCCAGGGCAGCGGCTTCAAGACCCTCAAGGAAGGCCAGCGCGTCGAGTACGTCGCCGCTCGCGGCCAGAAGGGCATGCAGGCCACGCAGATCCGCCCGCTGTAAGTCGAGCTTCACGCAGTACCAGAAACCGCGGCTTCGGCCGCGGTTTTTGTTTGCGCGTCTGTTTTTTTTCGGGTGCGCAGATGCCCTCGTCTGGACTCGTTCTTGCGAACAGAAAGCCGCGTTTCACACCGATGAGTCACGCGACTCCATGGACGGCACGTGCAGATCGAACTGACACACCTGCCTACGCGGCCAGCGGCACCCGCAACGTACTGGCGCAATCTGGCCGGCGCGATCCTGCTGCACCTGCTCCTGCTGCTGTTGTGGTTGCGCCTGCCGCCGCCGATGCAGGCGGCCTCGCCAGTGCCCGCCGCGGGAAGAACGATCACCGCAATCATGCTGTCTGCGCCCGCTCGTCCCTCCTCGACCCCCGCCACACCGGCCGAGGCGCCGCAAGCCGAGCCGGCGGCTGCCCGGAAAAGCGAATCCGAGTCGCGTGAGCAGGCCCGGTCGCGTCCGCAGCCGGCCGAATCACGTCAGCGCCCGGAACGCAGCGCCATCAAACAGGCAGCGCCGCCCGAACCGGCAGAATTGAGCGAAACCGATTCACCCCCGCCCCGCAGCAGCGTGGCCACCGAATCCTCCGCACCGGCGTCGGCACCACCCTCGGCCACCGATTCGCGCGCGGGCGTCTCCAGCGGCTCGCAGCCACCGTCGGCGCTGACGGTGCAGGAGTTCCCGCTGAGCTATCTCACGCAGCTCAGCCGCATCGTCAATCGCAACGTCAACTACCCGTCATGGTCGATGCGCAACGCGGAGCAGGGCGTCGCCATCGTGCGGCTGCGGCTGGCGCGCAACGGCCGGGTCATCGAGGCGCTGGTGGTGCGCAGCAGTGGATATGACTCTCTGGACGCGGAGGCCCGCGAAGTGATGATGCGCATCGGGCGGTTCCCGCCGATTCCAAGCGCGATCTATCCCGGTCAGCTGGCGTTTCTGATCGACCAGCCGGTGCGCTTTCGCATGCAATAGGCCTCAGCCGCGCAGCCAGTCGAGCAGTTCGGACTCATCGCCGCGGGCAAAGCCGATGCGCAACTCGCCGTCGCGATCGAACACCGGGCGTTTGATCACGCTGCTGTGTTGCGCCAGCGCATCGGCCGCCGCCGGGCCCTGCAGCGCCGCCTGGGTCGCCTCGTCGAGCTTGCGCCAGGTCGTGCCGCGACGATTCAGCACAGGCTCGATCCCCAGCCGGTCGATCCAGGATTGCGCGAGTTCCGGCGCAAGCCCGTCGCGCTTGAAGTCGTGAAAGCGAAAGTCGATGCCTTCGGCTTCCAGGCGTGCCCTCGCCCGCTTGACGGTGTCGCAGTTGCGGATGCCGTACACGGTGATCATCGATTCGCTTCCCCGCTTTTCGTCAGGTCCGGCATACCGGTGCCTCGGCCTCGATGCCGGCAATCACCGGCGGACGCCGCTGCTGCCAGGATCGCCGTAGCCCATCGGCGGCGAAGATCGCCAAGGCCAGCCAGATCAGAATGAAGCCGATCGCACGCACCAGCGGAAACGACTCGCCGAACAGGCTCAGCCCCAGAATCAGTTGCAGGCTTGGAGCGAGGTACTGGAGCAGGCCGATGGTCGAATACGGAATGCGCTGCGCACCGTACGCGAACAGCGCCAGCGGCACCGCAGTGACGATGCCCCCGGCCAACAGCAAGCCGATCTGCATAGCATTCGCGCCGCCCATCGCGCCGGTGCCGTGAAACTGTGCCCATAGCAAGTAGGCCAGTGCGAACGGCGTGATCAGCACCGTTTCGGTGGCCAATCCGGTCACCGCATCCACTCGCGTGGTCTTGCGGATCAGCCCATAGCTGCCAAAGCTGACGGCCAGAACCAGCGCGATCCAGGGCAGCTGTCCGGCCTGCACCGTCAACCACAGCACACCGCCGGCAGCAATCGATACGGCGGTCCACTGGCGCGCATTGAGCCGCTCGGACAACAGCGTCACGCCGAGCAACACATTGACCAGAGGATTGATGAAATAGCCAAGACTGCTGTCGACGACATGGCCATTGCCCACCGCCCAGACATAGGTCAGCCAGTTGACGCTGATCAGCGTCGCGCTGGCGGCCAGTCGCAGGCGCGTGGCCGGCTGCCGCAAGGCCTGCATGACACCGGACAGCTCGCCACGCACGCCAAGCCACAGCAACACCATCAGCGCGCACCAAACCACCCGGTGCGCCATGATCAGGACCGCCGACACACCCTGCAATTCGTGCAGATACAGTGGCAGCGCTCCCCAGATCGCGAATGCGGCCACACCGGCGATCAGACCACGCCGCGCCGGATTCGGCGTGCTTGCAGGATCGGCGGCCGGAATGGCCTTGGGTTCGCTCATCTCGGATTCCAGTCGGACCGCCAGGCCCGCTAAGGCGAAAAGGGCGCGCAGTGTGCACCAAGCCCGCGCCGGCCGGAATCGAAAGCTTTTCCTCAGCGATGTGAGTGGAATTCACAGTACACTGGGACATGCTTTCCAAGACCGTCCGGCTCCCGCCCCTGGCAACCTTGCAGGCCTTCGAAGCTGCAGTCCGTCATCGTAGCTACACCCGGGCCGCCGAGGAACTGCACCTCACGCATGGCGCGATCAGTCATCACGTGGCCGCGTTGGAGGCCCGGCTCGGCGTACGGCTGTTCGTACGCGAAAAGAATCGCATGCGGCCCACCGAACAGGGCCAGTTGCTGGTGGTCAAGGTCCGCCAGGCTTTGGGCCTGCTTGAACGCGGCTTCGCGCAACCGACCGGCGACGCGCGCAAGCGCATCGTGCTGTCGCTCATGCCTCCCTTCGCCAGCCGCTGGATGGTGCCGCGTCTGGCTGACTTTCGCACGCAACTGCCGGACATCGACCTCACCCTGGACGTGCGCATGGCACCCGCTGAACTCGGTACCGAGGCCGATTGCGCCGTGCGCTTCGGCCCCGGTGGCTGGCCCGACGTGCAGCAGGAACGACTCATGCGCGAGGAGCTGTTTCCGGTCTGCGCGCCGGGCTTTCGGGAAGGCCTGCTGCCGCGCACGCCGGCCGAGCTGCGCCACTGCGCCCTGTTGGGCAATCCCTGGCTACCCTGGGAACCGTGGCTGCACGCGGCCGGGCTGGACTTTCCGGAGCCGCCGCAAAGCCTGATGTTCACGGACTCCTCGGTGTTGCTGGACGCCGCAGCCTCGGGTCTGGGCGTGGCCATGGCACGGCGCGTATTGGTCGAAGGCGATTTGCGCAGCGGCCGTCTGCTGCGGCTATTCGACGTCTCCGTGCCGGACCCGTACAGCTATCTGTTCGTGTGGCGTGCCGACCATCCACATCTGGACACGCTGCACCGCATTCGCGCCTGGTTGCGGGAACAGGCTGCCGGTTCGCAGCTGGACATCTGAACCGCCGCCATGTCCGCCTGGTTCGATCGCATGATGCTGAACGCGTCCGAAGCGCTCATCGCCTGCCTGCCGGAACGCCGCCCCGTCCGCGAGCAACTCGATGCCTGCCGCATCATCGGACATCGCGGCGACCGCGATGCGCGCGGCGTGCTCGAAAACACCCTGCCCGCCTTCGACCGACTGCTCGACGCGGGCGTCTGGGGCCTGGAAACCGATCTGCGCTGGAGCCGCGATCTGCAGCCGGTGATTTCGCACGATGCGGACCTGGCCCGCGTGTTCGGACACGAACTCACGATCGCGCAGCACACGCTGGCCACGCTGCAGGCGCGGGAACCGGCGTTGCCGGACCTGACCCAGCTGGTCGCGCGCTACGGTGGCCGACTGCATCTGATGCTGGAACTCAAGGCCGAGCCCAGCCTTGACCCGGCCGCGCAAGCCCGCCATCTGCGTGACGCGCTGCACGGCCTGCAAGCCGATCGTGACTACCATTTCATCGCTCTCGACTGCGCCTGCTTCGACATCGTGCGCGACTGGCCCAGCCAGGCGCTGGCGCCGATCGCCCGACTCGACGTCGCCGGGCTCAGTCGTGAAACGCTGCTTGCCGGCTTCGGCGGTCTCAGCGCACCCGCGCCACTGCTGCGCAGCGCACAGGTGCGCCGACATCGCGCCGCCGGGCAACAAGTCGGCGTGGGCTTCCCGCGTCGCCGAAAGTCGCTGCTGCACGAGGCCGCGCGTGACGTGAACTGGCTGTTCACCGATCACGCCTGCGCCCTGCAACGGCATCTGGATCGGGCGAAGGCCGCACTGAGCCCATGAGCAGATTCCCGCGCCGAAAGTCCGGAACGGTGCCGACCGTCACACGCAAACCATGAAAATCATCGTCATGGGCGCCGGCGTGATCGGCGTCACCTCCGCCTGGTATCTGGCCCGCGCCGGCCACGAGGTCACGGTGCTGGAGCGCAATGCCGGCGCCGCCGCGGAAACCAGCTTCGGCAACGGCGGCCAGATTTCCGTCAGCCATGCCGAGCCCTGGGCCAACCCGGCGGCTCCGCTGAAGATTCTGCGCTGGCTGAGGCGTGAAGACGCGCCGCTGCTGTTCCGTCTGCGCGCCGACCCGGCGCAATGGCTTTGGGCGCTGAAATTCCTGGGCCAATGCACCAGCGCATGGACGCGCGCGAATACCGTGCAGCTGGTTCGCCTGGGCAGCTACAGCCGCCAATGCCTGCAGGCACTGCGTGCCGAAACCGGTATCGAATACGATCATCTGGAACGCGGCATCCTGCAGTTCTACACCCGCGCGTCCGAATTCGAGGCCGCGCAATCCACAGCGCGCCTGATGCGTGATCTGGGCTGCGAACGGCGCGATGTCGACGTTGACGAAGCCGTGCGCCTGGAACCGGCCTTGGCGCCGGTGCGCGCGCAACTGGTCGGCGCCACGTTTACCGAGGCCGACGAATCGGGCGACGCCCGGCTGTTCACCACACGGCTGGCGCAAGCCTGCGCCGAGGCCGGCGTGCGCTTTCGCTACGGCGCGCGAATCACCCGCCTGCTCCGCGGCGGCGGCGACATGCAGGGCGTCGAATTCGCCGACGAGCAGGGCGCCTATCAGGTCGCGAAGGCGGACGCCTACGTGCTTGCGCTGGGCAGTTACAGCCGCACCATCGCCCGCAGCGCCGGACTGTCGCTGCACATCTACCCGGTCAAGGGCTATTCGATCACGCTGCCGGTGCTGGAGACGTCACGGGCGCCCACGGTCAGTCTTGGTGACGACGAATACAAGCTGGTGTACTCCCGCTTCGGGGATCGCCTGCGCGTGGCCGGAACCGCCGAATTCAACGGCTATTCGAACGCCCTGAATCGCGTGCGCTGCGCTGCGATCGTGAACCGCGCGATGCAGATATTTCCGGGCATCAGCCGGCCGGAACTTGCGAGCTACTGGGCGGGGCTGCGACCGACCACGCCCGGCAATCTGCCCTACATCGGCCGCAGTGGCGTGCGCGGCCTGTATCTGAACACCGGTCATGGAACCCTGGGCTGGACGCATGCCTGCGGCTCCGCTCAGGCGATCGCCGACATCATCGACGGGCGCCGTCCGGACGTGGACTACGCGTTCCAGGGCGCCGCTTGAGCAGGTGCGGGCCGCGATCACTGCCGATTCGGAAAATGTCGCTGTCCGAAAACCGCGAGACAGGAGACTTCGCGCCGCCGAAAATGCCGCCATGACCGGCGACCTGGACCACGAAACTTGCTATCGCGCGATACAGACCCGCGATGCGCGCTTCGACGGCCGCCTGTTCGTAGGCGTGACCTCCACCCGCATCTATTGCCGCCCGGTCTGTGGCGCGCGCACACCCAGGCGCGAGAACGTACGCTTCTACCGCAGCGCCGCAGCGGCCCAGGACGCCGGCTTCCGCCCCTGCCTGCGCTGCCGGCCTGAAGTCTCGCCGGACCTCTCCGCTTGGCAGCACGCGCCGGAAACACTCTCTCGCGCCCTGCAGCTGATCGAATCCGGCGCTTTGGACCAAGGCAATGTCGCCGGTCTTGCGCAGCAGCTTTCGCTCGGCGAACGGCAGTTGCGGCGCCTGTTCCAGCAGCACCTGGGGGTTTCGCCGATCGCCGTGGCGCAAACGCGCCGGGTGCTGCTGGCCAAACAGCTTCTGCACGAAAGTCGTTTGCCGATGATCGAAGTCGCGATGGCGGCCGGCTTCGGCAGCGTGCGCCGTTTCAACGAAACCTTTCAGTCGCTGTACGGACGCCCGCCCGCAAGCCTGCGACGCAGCCGCGCCACGCCGCGCGAGGCAACCGGCACCATCGACATTCGCCTGCCGTACCGGCCGCCCTACGACTGGCAGGCACAAATCGACTTTCTCGCCGCGCGCGCGATTCCCGGCGTGGAGGCGGTGGTGGACAACGCGTACTGGCGAACGATCAACATCGGCCCGCACCGCGGTGTGCTGCGCGTGACGCACGCGGCCAACCATCGGCTCGCGGTCCAGCTGCGTCTGGCGCATTTACCAAGCTTGCCGGAAGTCATCACAAGGATTCGAAAGATCTTCGACCTGGGGGCAGACACGATGATGATCGGCGCGCACCTCTCCGAAGATCCTCAGCTGGCTCGCCTGGTCGCCGCCAGACCAGGGCTGCGCGTGCCCGGCAGCTGGGACGGCTACGAACTCGCGGTGCGTGCCATTCTCGGCCAGCAGATCAGCGTCTCCGCCGCCACCGCGCTGACCGGAAAGCTGGTCGCCCGCTTCGGAGAACCAATGGAGACTGGAAGCGACCAGCCAGCGGAACTCAGCCATTATTTTCCGGCGGCGCAGGCCTTGGTCGCCGCGGACATCGCCGCGCTCGGCATGCCCGGCGCCCGGGCCGAGGCGCTGCGCGCGCTGGCCGCGGCATCCAGCACCGATCCCGAACTGTTCCGGCTCGGTGACAGTCTCGAATCCTCCGTCGCCCGCCTGCGCGCCTTGCGCGGCATCGGCGAATGGACCGCGCAGTACATCGCGATGCGTGCGCTGCGCGAGCCCGATGCCTTTCCAGCGGCCGATATCGGCCTGATGCGGGCCATGGCTGATGCCGACGGTCGCCGTCCTGGCCCTGCCGAACTGCTCATCCGCGCCGAACGCTGGCGACCGTGGCGCGCCTATGCCGCCCTGCACCTCTGGTTTTCGGAAACCAATGAAAAAGCCGCAGACGCCCGACGCGCCGCCTGAGCGCCTGTTCCTCGATCGGTTGGCAACACCGATCGGCGAGGCGCTGCTGGTCTTCGATGAACGCGAGCAACTGCGCGCCTTCGACTGGTTCGATCATGAGGGCCGAATGCAAGGCTTGCTGCGCCGCCACTACGGTGCCCTGTCAGTCAACAACCGCCGCGCACCAATGTCGGCCCGAACGGCCATCCAGAACTATTTCGACGGTGAACTCGACGCCCTGCGCACAATCGCCTGGCGCACGGCCGGCACCGAATTTCAGCGTCAGGTCTGGGCCGGCCTATATGGCATCACAGCGGGAGAAACGCTCAGCTACGGCAGCCTCGCGATTCGGCTGGGGCGTCCCAACGCGGTCCGCGCGGTCGGGCTTGCCAATGGCGCGAATCCGGTGGGCCTGATCGTGCCCTGCCACCGCGTCATCGGTGCCGATGGTTCACTTACCGGCTACGGCGGCGGCCTTTCCCGCAAACGCTGGCTGCTGCGGCACGAAGGCGCTATTCCGGACGATGGGCGATTGTTCGACTGAAGCAAGCTGATGGCCGGATGCGGTCGGCAATAGGGACGCGATAACGCAGAGGAGCGTCGTGTCACCAACCCCGTCCCGACATCGACATTTGACCTGAATCACGAGCGGCGTGATGCCGACCGACCTTCGCCCGCTCGTGAATGCGAGCGGTGGGTGAGGGAAACGACCATGCCGCAGGCGATTCATTCTTCAGGATGCCGCTTGCGGCGGCCGTTAGAGCGCCGCCAGAACAACAGCGGGCCGCGATCGGCCGACCGCCGTATAGCGTGGTGGAGATTTTGCAGGCCCCCGCGGTTCGAGACTCGCGGCCTCAATCGGTATAGTCGGCCGTCCAAATCGAAGCTCCGGCCGCATTCGCGGCGGAGCCGGGAGAGGACATGCGAAACACGACGAGCGCCTGGGTGCTGCTCGTCTGCGTAGCAGGGACACAACTGCCGGCGCAGGCGCAGGACGAGGTCCTGGATCTAGGCGGCGCGGCGCGATTCAACTACGCGTGGCGTGACTACGGACCGTCCGAGGGCAACGGCGAGGCCGATCTGGAGTTGTTGCGGCTGGAAGCCGACGGCGGCTACGGACCGCTTTTTTATTCCGCCCAATACCGCTGGTACGAAGACTTCGAGGCCGTGCATCACGCCTGGCTGGGCGTGCGCTTCGATGCGCAGCGCGATCTGCGCGCGGGCGTCACCAAGGTGCCGTTCGGCCTGTTGCCGTATGCCTCCCACAGTTTCTGGTTCGGCTCGGGCTACTACCTCGGTCTCGAGGACGACTACGACCTGGGCGCGGTCTACCAGCAGAAATCCGGCGACGACAGCTGGCACCTTGGCCTGTTCTTCGGTGACGAATACGGCACCGGCGCGGACTACGACCGCTATTCCTTCGACCTGGCGAGCACCGATGCACTGCCGTACCGCGAACGCGAACGGCTGCACCTGCGCTATGCGCACGCGCTGAGTGCCGGCGCCTGGACGGGCGAAGCCGGTCTGTCCGGCTTCGGCGGCCGCTTCGAACACCGCCCGAGCGCGGATGAACGTACCCAATGGGGCCTGGCGGCTCATCTCGAAATGGCACGCGGGCCGCTGTCCGCGCAGCTGCAGTGGGCGCACTACGACTATGACGTGCCGCGCCACCGCATCGCCTTGTCGGCCTTCCGCTTTCCGTTCGAGATCGCGGCCAAGGCCGACATCTATACCTTCAACCTCGCCTACGAGCTGCCGCGCACCGCATGGTTCGACAACATCACCTGTTACAACGACTTCAGCACCACGCAGGCCAGCGGCAGCGGCCTCGACGATTCGGTGCAGAACGTCAGCGGCTGCAGTTTCGGCAAGGGCGTGCTGTTCGGCTATGTCGACTGGATTGCCGGTCGCAGCATGTGGTTCGTGGGCGGTCCAGGCGTTGGCCTGGCAGAGCCCGGCGGCCAACAGTGGCGCTCCCGCCTCAACGTCAATGTCGGCATCTTTCTCTAACGGCCATGCCGCAAGCGGCGCCCCGCAAAATGAATCTCCTGCGTCATGGCCGTTCCCCTCACCCACCGCTCGCAGTCACGAGCGCCGCGCGTGATTCACGTTAACGGCCATGCCGGCGGAGGCACCCCGGAAAATGAATCCTGTGCCAGGCAGGCCGCCCTCTCCCCACCACCCGCTCCGCGGGCGGTCCTCCCCTCTCCCACGTCGTGGGCGAGGGGCAGCGGACTCGCTGC
>JAHZLQ010000057.1 GCA_022599775.1 Gammaproteobacteria bacterium | reverse complement strand
TTGATCAGGCGCTTGTTGCGTCGTGCATCGCCCAGGTCCAAGTCCGCGAATTCCTCAGCCGCCCAGCTCATCTGATCTCCACGTCTCATTTCAGATCAGTATGTTACGAGATCATTTTCGAGTTGTGTGTAAGCGGATGCCTTGAGGCGGCTCATATACGGCCATATGCCGACGAGGGTCCCCATCGAACGAACAATGGACTATTGCTGAGGTCCGACTTCCACAAACTCTTCGATTCGGGCTTGGTTACCGTGGAGCCCGATTACACCATAAGAATAAGTGGGCGTATTCGTGAGCGATACTTCAACGGGAAGGCGTACTACCGATTGCATGCCCAGCCGCTTGTAGGAGTCCCGGACGACCCCTTGGATCGACCGAGCCCGGAGTTTCTCCGCTGGCATAACAATGAGCGATTTTTGGAGTAACAGGAATGCTGAGTCCAGACACGCAACGCCTGTTGTTGAACTTTCGCGCCGAGCGCGATTGGGAGCAGTTCCACAATCTACGGACTTTGTCCGTGTCGATCGTCCTGGAAAGCGCGGAATTGCTGGAGCTAAGCCAATGGACGCCAGACACTGAGCTTCCGAGCGTCGTCGTCCAGAAAATGGAACAGATCAAGCATGAGGTCGCCGATATTGCGATCCTCATGTCTTATCTGACAAACGATCTGGGCATTGACCTGGACGCTGCTGTAAGAAGCAAGCTTTTGATAAACGGAAAGAAATACCCGGTAGAAAAAGCTAAAGGCAGCTCAAAAAAATATGACGAACTCAGATAGCAGCCATCACTTGGTAGGTAGGAACAGCGCTGAACTTCAGCGCCACGGTAAGTGGCTGAACGCTCGGTTCGGGTGGCGCTTCTCTCCGGAACGGGAGCGGGAGCAAAGGCTTTGGACGAATAGGACCAAGGTGCAACTCGAAGCGGACGCTGATGCCTTCACACCTGATTTCGGGTGTGTAGTCGGAGGCAGGGCGATGTGTGGTTCCCTGAGCCGTTGGCGCCTCATGCCATGAAATATTTCTAATATTGTTCAATCGCATGCGTATAGGAATCGACCTCGGCGGTACCAAGATCGAAGGCGTCGTCATGGCCGATGACGCGAGCGTCCTGGCGCGTCGTCGTGTGGCGACGCCCGGTGGTGACTACGCGGCGACTGTCCAGGCGGTTTGCGATTTGGTGGTGGCGCTGGAAGCCGAGACCGGCCTGCATGAGCTGCCGGTCGGCGCGGGCACGCCGGGCGCGCGATCACGCGTCGACGGTTTGATGAAGAACTGCAATTCGACCTGTCTCAACGGTCGGCCCTTGCTGGAGGATTTGCAGCGGGCGTTGGCGCCGCGTCCGGTGCGCATCGCCAATGATGCGGACTGTCTCGCTTTGTCCGAAGCCGTGGACGGTGTCGCCGCCGGTGCGGCTTGCGTGTTCGCGGCGATACTCGGCACCGGGGTCGGTGGCGGAATTGCGGTGAACCAGTGTTTGCTCGCCGGCCCCAATTCGATCGCGGGGGAGTGGGGGCACAATCCCTTGCCGTGGCCGCGCCCGGACTGGGGCGAGGTGCCGGGGCCGCTGGGTTGGGACGGGCGTCATGGTTCGATCGAGGGTTGGTGTTCCGGATCGGGTCTGGCCGCTGACCATCGTCGAATCCACGGCGGGGACCTGCGCGGAGAGGACATCGTCGCGCTGGCTATGTCTGGCGACGAAAATGCCGAAGCCAGTTTGCAACGCTACGAGGATCGGCTGGCGCGTGCGCTGGCCAGTGTGATCAATCTGCTCGATCCCGATGTGATCGTGCTCGGCGGCGGTCTGTCGCGAGTGCCGCGTCTGTACCAGAACGTGCCGCGATTGTGGAAGGCCTGGGTGTTTTCGGATCGCGTGGACACACGTTTGCTGTCCGCGAAATATGGCGACGCCAGCGGCGTGCGCGGTGCCGCCTGGCTGTGGCCGCCGGCTGCGCTCAGCGGCTCAGGCGGCGCCTGATCCTGGAATCGAGCGAGGCCATGAAGGCTTCGACGACTTCGGTTTCATCGTTGGCGAGTCCGAGATCCTGATTGATCTCGCGATGCGACATCGGCTGTGGCGATAGCTCGGCGCGCACGCCGAGCGTTTTGGCCTGCCGCACGAATTCTCCGGCCTGATCGCAGGGCCGGTCTTTACGTTCGCTCGAGCAGACCGCGAGTATCGGCCGCGCGTTACGGTTCAGCACCTGGAGCGGTGAGGCCGCTTTCCAGTAGGCCGGATCGTCGCCGAAGGCCTGGTCGTAGAAGCGGTAGTGTTCGGCTTGCATGATGGCGGTCATGTCGTAGGCGGCGCTGTCGAGCGCGATGCTGCCGAGCCAGCGCTTGGCACCGAGCCGGTAGGCCTTGTCCGGGTCGGCGCTGAGCAGGCTGACGAGGTGCGCACCGGCGGAATGACCCATGAGGACGATGCGCTCGGGATCACCGCCCCAGGACGGCGCCGTGCGTTGCACGTAGGCGAGCGCGCGGGCCAGGTCTGCTGCCTGTTCCAATGGTCCGGCGTCCGGCAGCAGCCGGTTGTTGACGGAGACGAAGATGAAGCCTTTGGGCAGCCAGCGCGCGACCTTGTTCTCCACCACGGCGCGACTGCGTTTGTCGCCGATGCGCCAGGCGCCGCCGTGCACCATGAGAATCAGCGGCGCCTGCCGTGCGTCCTTCGGGCGATAGACGTCGAGCTGCTGCGCGGGGTCGCTGCCGTAGGCGAGGTCGACGAGCGTGTCCGCGTCCGCCGACTCCGCCATCGCTGCCGGCCGTGCGTGACAGGCGGGGAGTGTCGCTGCCAGCAGGATCGCGGCCGCCGCGTTCAGCAGACGGCACCAGACACTCATGTGGTTTCGTCACCGTCCAGCGTACCGTCCGCGTCGCGGTCCACGCCGATGCGTGCGCCGTCGCCCGGTGCCACGCAGGTGAACGTGGCGACATTGCCGTCGGTCACCGCCAGCGCCAGCAGCGCGTCCAGGCTCAGGACTTCGCCGCTCAGGGAATCCGGCAGGAAGCGGCTTTCGGCGTTCATGACGTAGCCCCGGGCCTGGCCGGCGAAGACCGCCTTGACCACGAGGTCGCATTCGGGACGTGGCGAGGTGACGGCCGCGCGCTCGGCGAGCAGGCGCGCGCGCGGCTCCAGCGCCGCGCTCGCTGCGGACAGACTCACCTGCTGCCCGACGATCGGCGCCAGCTCGCTCGGGAAGGCCAGCACCAGGGCTTCGACCTGACGACGCGATAGATCGGTCGGAAACAGGAACAGCGGCGCCGACAGGAAGTCGTCGACCGAGCCGGCCGTACCGTCGTGCCCGAAACCGAAGCCGCGGATCTGCGGTCCCAGTTCCGGCGTTTCGCCGCTGAGCGCCTCGCTGGTCTTTCCGAAGCGGCCGACCTTTTGGTAGGCATTGCGCAGATGCGGAATCTTGAAGTCCTCGGCGATGCCCGGCCCTTCGGTGCTCTGCTGCGTGCTGGTGCCGAAGCGGCCGGCGAGTATGTCGAGCTGATGGCAGTCGTTGCAGGTGTTGCCGCCGTCCACGGTCTGCGTCATGTAGAACTCCAGACCGGCCGCCTGGTCGGGCGTGAGGCTGTTGTCGAGATTCGCCAGCGGATTCGGCGGATAGCGCAGGCCCAGCGCGAAATGGGCGAAGGCGTCCATCTGCACCTCGTCCGGTTCACCGTCACGACCCAGCAGCGTGACGAAGGCCACCGTGAAGTCCTCGAAGGCCTGCTCCTCGACGGTTTCGTCGGCGTCGCGGCTTACGCCGGTACGGTCGCCGCGCCAGTGCATCGGCCCGTTGCCGGCGAGGCCGCGCAGACTTTGCGTGGTCATCGGCCCCTTCATCGGGTGAAAGCTGGGTTGGCGTGCGAAACGGTTGGAGGCCGGGTTGTACTCGTTCGGCGACAGCGCGACGCTGCCCTCCGGTTCGCCCAGGTCCCAGGCCAGGTGGTCCATGTCACCAAAGATGTGGCAGCCGCCGCAGGCGGAATCGCCGCGGCTGGAGGTCAGACGTGCGTC
Organism: Gammaproteobacteria bacterium; assembly: GCA_022599775.1. GTDB lineage: Bacteria > Pseudomonadota > Gammaproteobacteria > Nevskiales > Nevskiaceae > Banduia. The sequence continues at coordinate 22,935 of JAHZLQ010000057.1, read as the reverse complement.
ATACAACATGGCGCGTCCGTCCGTGACCGTGGCCGGTTCCGGGTTCGGTGCGCGCGCGTGCGCGATCTCGCGGCGCTCGGCGATGTCCACCACGGATACGCCGTTGTCAAAGCGCGTGGCGGCGTAGAGTCGGCCACGCGCATCGTCCAGCACGATGCCGGCCGGACCGCCGGCGGACAGGAGAATCAGATCGTCCGCACCGCGTTGGAAACTGTCGTCGACCAGAGCATCGGCGTCGAATACGCCCAGGGCCTGCGAACCGTAGGCGGCCACGTAGACCGCGGCGCCGTCGGCGGTAAAGGCCAGCGACACCGGCATCGCCAGGCTCAGCTCGCGTTCCGCCTCGGTGCCCAGGGCCTGGTCGTAGCTGGCGATGTGCTTGTTGAGGTGGCGCTGCCGCACGCTGCCGTCGCTCGGATCGAGGATCGCGATGCGGCTTTCGGCGAAATGCCCGTTGAGCGTGGTGGAGACGCTGCCGCTGCCTTCGAAGCGCACCAGATTGCGTGCTTCGAGCTGCGCGACGAACAGTTCATCACTGCCGGGGCGCACCACCATGTCGAACAGGGTGGTGCCGACGCCCGAATAGCTGGCGCTCACACGGGGTGTCGTGGCGGCGGCGTCGATCGCGAACACGTCCAGGTCGGGCAGCTCGAAATGCACGTTGGCGCTCCAGTCCTTCGGTTCGGCGCCGGTCTTGGGGTCGCCGCCATCCATCCAGGCAGTGCCGTCGAACTGCACGATCAGGCCGGTATCGGGCTGCTCCACGCCGTCGGCACTGGTCTGCGGCCCGGACTTGTCCAGTCCGCCATCGGCGATGTCGGAGCCGAGCACCGTGCTGCGGTTGCCCGAATAGAAGATGCCGGCGTACACCGTGGCGCCGTCGGTGCTGACCGCCAGCGGGCGCGGCACGTCGCCGAACAGATTGAGGATGGCCATCGGCTCGCCGGCATCGACGCCGGGCGCGGCGGCGTCGAACACCCAGACGTCGGCGCGGCCGATGCCGGGTTCGGTGGATTGTGGATCGAACGGCGCGTTCTGCCCGCGATGGGCGGCGGTGATGAAAGCGCGCTGGGATTCACCGCCGGCAAACACGATGTCGCGCGGTTCGTCGCCCACCCACAGCGTCTGGCGCACGCGCGCCGGGGTACTCGCCAGATCGACGATGCTGATGCTGTCCGAGAGCTGGTTGACGACCCAGGCTTCGCCGTCGTCGCGCAGCGCCACGGCCACCGGTTCCAGACCGACCGGAATCGATGCGAGCGGAAGCGGTGTTGCTCCCGATACGTCGAACACTTCGAGACGATTGTCCGGGGTGTTGACGGCGTACAGCCTCAGACCGTCGGATGACAGCGCCAAGGGCCGTACCGGTCCGCTTTCGAAATGGGTGAAGCCGGTGCTCTTGAGGACCGGATCGTCGGAAAAGTCGGTGTCCTGCGGGGGATCGGTATCGTCACCCGCTGGCGTTCCGCCACCACCACCGCCGCCGCCGCAGCCGGTCATGGCCAAGCACAACAACCCGAGCGCTAATAGTCTGTGGCGCAGCATTGAGTCGGATTTCATCGATGATCTCCCCGTCGCGACCGGTATTGCCGGTGCAAACTTCCGATAGTCCCGATGAGCTCGGGTCGTCAATCAAGCGCAACGTCGCCCGGGCGCGATCTGTTGACCATGTTGCGCTGAACTTCATGTAAGAATTTGCAATTCCGCGCTGGCGAGCACGTGATGCAGGGGGATACCGTTTTGGATGAGGCGCTGCCGTTGCAACCGGCGCTGCTGGCGCTGGCGGGTCTGCCGGGTGCCGGCAAGACCACGCTGGCGCGCGCGCTCGCGGCGCGATGCGCCTGGCCGGTCCTGAATCTGGACGAGATTCGCGCCGCGATGTTTGCGGACGGCGGATTCAGCGAGATCGAAAATGCGGCGGCGCAGGCCGGCCTGTGGTCGGCGCTGCGTGCCTATGCACAGCAAGGCCGGCCGGTGATCGTCGACGCAATGCGCTTTGCGGATGCCGGCCAGCGTCAGCAGTTCCGTGGGCTCGGCATGGCGTTCGGCCTGCGGTCTCGATTGGTGCTGCTGGACTGCGCCCTGGTCGAGGCCTTGCGGCGCCTCGGTCCCAGGGCCGGGGCCGGGCGGGAGCCCCGTGTCGTGCGCCAAGTCGCTGCGCACTTTGCCCCGCCCGACGAAAGCATGCTGATACTTGATGCACGACTGCCCACGGAATCACTCGTCGAGCGGGTACTCGACAGTCTTCGCGAGGCTTGAGTCGTGCTGGCGAACCCGCTGAATCAGCGCCGCACGCCGACCCGGCCCAGTGCGCCGCTGACGGCCGGGGCGACGCTCGTGCGCACTCCGGACGGTCGCATCGCGTTGACGCCGGCCATCGCAGGTTCCTCGGTGTCCGGTGGCTGCGGCGTTGGCACGTAGTAGACCGGATAGTAGTAGTACGCCGTGGGGCCGTAGTACGCGTACGGATACGGGAACGGATCGTAGGCGTAGGCGTATTGAACGTCGTTGTGCTCGGCCCAGAGATAGATGTCGTCGACTTCGACGGTCGGGTAGGGATATTCGAATTCGCCGACCTTGCGCGTTTCGACGCCACTGAGGCTGCCAACCACGGTGATTTCCCGGCCGGGCGCATAGACCTTGGGGTCACGGTAGCCTGGGTAGCAAGCCAGGAAACGGCCCTGGTCCTGATCGCGCGAGGTGGGGCGCGCATTGGCATTCAGTGGCTTGCTCAGAACTTCGAAGCAGGTCTCGCTGCTGTCGTTCTGCATCGACAGGATCATGCCGCCCCAGCGTACGGGCTGGCCGGGCGCGGAGGAGACCGCCTGTTGTGGCGTCAGGCCCGAATACTCGCCGCGCAAGGCCTTGGGCGGCGCACAGGCGCACAGCGTCAGTATCAGCGGAACGGTGAAAAAGCGCGTTTGGATCATCGACATGTTCGACCTCATGGTCTGAGCGGCTATGCGTCCGGCGGTTCAAGGCGGCTTGTCGTGCCGCGCCACCGGATCTCCCTGCATCAAGCCACTACAACGACACCATGGAACCTGCGTTGACAGCGCCCCCCGACCGGTCAGATCTGCATCGGTTTGTTGTCGACGTAGTTGAGGATTCCGCGGACCAGGCGATAAATCCACCAGATCGTTACGGCGAACAGAATCAGGAAGCCGATGAAAATCAGCGTGGTGATGCCGCCGATGACCACCCAAAGCAGGCTCCACCAGAACGTGCGGATCATCCAGCGATGGTGCGAACGCGCGAATTCGCTGGTGACTTCGTTGACCCGAATGTGGTTGATGATGATGCCGACAATGGCCGTGAGCCCGGTGAACGAGCCCAGCACATGCAGGACATAGGCGATCATCACGCCCTGTTTTTCGTTCTCCGGAATCCCCGTTTCGCTGACTGCTTCCATTTCCCCATCCCCTTTGTTTTGAGTGCAACGATACCGATCAATGCCGAATCTTCGGCATGCGCGCGCGCCCTGGTCAAGCTTGGGCGGCCTTCGCGCAAGGCATTTCCCAAAAACAATGGCGGCCGGTGGCCGCCTTTGTCCTGCCGTATCAGGCGGATGCCCGATGAGACGATCAAGCCTCGAGTTCAGCCCTTGTAGGCCTCGATCGACTTGACGATCTCGCCCTTGGCCGCCGCCGCGTCGCGCCAGCCCGAAACCTTGACCCACTTGCCGTCTTCGAGATCCTTGTAGCGCTCGTAGAAGTGCTTGATCTCATTGAGCTTGCGCGCCGGCACGTCGGCCAGGTCCTTGATGTCCGCGTAGTACTTGGTGGAGACCTTGTCGGTCGGCACGGCCAGAATCTTGGCGTCCAGGCCGCTTTCGTCCTCGGTGTCCAGTACGGCGACCGCACGGCATTTGATGACGCTGCCCGGCACGATCGGGTGCGGGGTCATCACCAGCACGTCGACCGGATCGCCATCGTCGTACAGGGTCTTGGGCACGAAACCGTAGTTCGCCGGGTAGCTCATCGCCACGTTCATGAAGCGGTCGACCGACAGCAGGCCGGTTTCCTTGTCCACTTCGTACTTGACCGGCGGGCCGTAGGCCGTGATCTCGATGACAACGTTGAATTCTTCGGGCGCCTTGCTGCCCGGGCCGAGTGCTTCGAATCCCATGCGGATGATCCCTCTGCTGTGCGTGCGTTGGTGTTTGGCTGGCTAGGATACTGAATCCGCCGCTACCGTTGCATCAGACGGCCGGCGTCCGATGGCCGCATTGACGCCGTCCCGTGGCTCCGGGTACCGTTCAGCCTGCCTTTGCGCTGGATGAGGCATCGAAATTCGGTCTGCTTGGACCGTCCGCGCCAGATCGGCGCTCGAAATTCATACGACCTAGAAGAACATGAGCATGCGCATCGTACTGCTGGGCGCGCCCGGCTCCGGAAAAGGCACGCAGGGCGAGAAGCTGGTGGACCATTTCGGGATTCCAAAGATTTCCACGGGCGACGCGCTGCGCGCCGCCGTCAAGGCCGGTACCGAGCTGGGCCTCAAGGCCAAGGCCGCAATGGATGCGGGGCAGCTGGTCGACAATTCGATCGTCAACGGCATCGTCAAGGAGCGTTTAGGCGAGCCCGATGCTCGCAAGGGCTTCATTCTGGACGGCTTTCCGCGAAACGCGGCGCAGGCCGACACGCTGGCGGAGATGCTGGCGGACCTCGGCCAGCCGTCGGTCGACAAGGCGGTACATCTCAAGGTGGATGACGAGGAGATCGTGCGTCGCCTGCTCGACCGGGCCGAGAAGGAAGGTCGCGCCGACGACAAGGAAGAGGTGATTCGTCACCGCATCGACGTCTACAACGCCGAAACCGCGCCGCTGCTGGACTTCTACGGCCAGCAGGGCAAGGTCGTGGCGGTCGAGGGAATCGGTACGGTCGACGAGATTTTCGGGCGCATCCTCAAGTCGCTGGGCGCCTGAGACGGTTCCCGCACACATGCTGACGCCGGCGGACCCCAGCGGGCCCGCCGGCGTTTTTCAGTGCGGCGCCGGCAAGGCCTGTAGCAGCGCGCCGCCGATCAGTTCCCGGCGCCAGCCCCGCAGCGGTGCGATATCCGCCGACTCCCCCGCGTGCAGCAAGGCTTCGAGGTCGGAGCGCCGCGCCAGCAGGCTGGGCGGCACCGCCAGCGCCTGCGCGCGTTCACGCACGACCGCCTGCAGGGACTGCAGCGCGGACTTGTAGGCCGCATCGGGGCGCTCGTCCGCCACCAAGGGCTGATCGCTGCGGGCGGCGCCAGCCAGCACCTCCAGCAACACGGCACCGTGGCGGCGCTCGCGCGTCGACGCCGGCAGGTCGCTGATCGCGGCCAGATCATCGAGGCTGTCCGGCGCGCGAACCGCCAGCGCGTACAGTGCGTCGTCGGACAGCATCCAGCGTCTCGGCCGGTTGCGCTCCACGGCGCGCCGCTCGCGCCAGGCGGCCAGCGCAGCGGCGCGGTGCTGCGCCACCGGGGCCAGCCGGGCGAGTCCGCGCAGGCGCTTCCAGGCATCCTCGGGCTCGGTGCGATACATCGCCGGGTCGGTGAGGGCGGCGCAGTCGGCTTCCAGCCATTCGGTGCGGCCAGTGCTGTCGAGGCGGCGCAGCAGTTCCGGGTAGATCACCGCGAGATGACGCACATCGTCTGCGGCGTATTCGATCGCTGGCTGCGGGATCGGCCGCTTCGCCCAGTTGGTGCGCGAAAGGCTCTTGTCGACCTCGATGTCCAGCATCGCCTTGACCAGCCCGGCATAGCCGATCTGGTCGCCGATGCCGAGGATCGTCGCGGCGACCTGGGTATCGAACAGCGGTCGTGGGCAGTCGCCCGAAAGCTCGGCGAAGATTTCGTAGTCCTGACTGGCGGAGTGCAGCACCTTGACGATGCGCTCATCGGCCAGCAGCGGCCACAGCGGTGCGAGGTCCACGGCCAGCGTGTCGATGCAGGCGGCGGTTTCGCCATCACCGATCTGCACCAGACACAGCCTGGCGTGATAGGTGTCCTCGCGGACGAATTCGGTATCCACCGCCAGCCAGTCGCGCGTCTTCCAGACGGCGATGGCGCTTTCGAGCGCGGCGGGGGTGTCGATGATCAGGGTGGGTACGGCAATCGATACGGTCATGAACGGTAGAATACCGCCTCCCGCACCCACGACAGAGATCGATAACCTCCATGCTAGCCCGTGTCGCCTGGATCACGGCGCAACTGATGCGCTTCAAGGCCGGTCCCCAGGACTTCGTCTATGCCCGTGGTCTGAGTCTGCCGATCGCGCTGTTCGCGGCGTTCGTCAACTTCCTGCAGCTGAGCATCACCACGCCCACCGGCGTGGCGGTGGTCGAATCGGTAGTGGTGGTGCTGGTCACGATCGCATTCACCCAGTTCGTGCTGCAGTTCAAGCGGTTCACCAGCCGCGCCCAGCAGACCGTGAACAGCCTGCTGTGCACGGACATCGTGTTCAAGTTGCTGCTGCTGCCGGTGCTGTTCTGGATCGGTCCGGACGTGCTGCGCCAGTTCTCCGAAAATCCGCAGATGCTGGAACAGGGGCAGGTGCCCGGCGCGCCGATGATGGTGCTGTTCGCGCTGTCGCTGTGGAATCTGGCGGTGTCGGCGCACATCTACCGCTGCGCGCTGGAAATCGGAATCTTCATGGGCGTGGGCATCACGCTGGCCGGCACCTTCATGCTGTACAGCCTGCTCGGCGCGGTCGCGCAGATGTTGGGACTGGGGGCGAGCAGCCCCTGATGCACCTTCACATCCTCGGAATCTGCGGCACCTTCATGGCCGGCATCGCGGCGCTGGCGCGCGAGGCCGGGCATCGCGTGACCGGATCGGATGCCAATGCCTGGCCACCGATGTCCACCCAGCTCGAGGCGCAAGGCATCGAGCTGATGTCGGGCTATGCGCCCGAGCACCTGCAACCGGCTCCGGATGTGGTGGTGGTGGGCAACGTCATCACGCGCGGCAATCCGGCGATCGAATACGTGCTGGATCAGGGACTGCCATACGTCTCCGGTCCGCAGTGGCTGGCCGAACACGTACTGGCCGGCCGCCATGTGCTGGCCGTGGCCGGCACCCACGGCAAGACCACGACATCCAGCCTGCTGGCCTGGCTGCTGGAGGACGCGGGCCTGGAGCCGGGCTTTCTGATCGGTGGCGTGCCGATGAACTTCGGCATTTCGGCCCGGCTCGGCGCCGGAAAATACTTCGTCGTGGAAGCGGACGAGTACGACACCGCGTTCTTCGACAAGCGCAGCAAGTTCGTGCACTACCGTCCGCGCACCTGTGTGCTCAACAATCTCGAATACGATCACGCCGACATCTTTCCGGACCTCGCCAGCATCGAACGCCAGTTCCACCACCTGATTCGCACCGTGCCGCGCAGCGGGCGACTGATCGTCAATGGCGCGGACGCCAATCTCGCGCGTGTGCTGCAGATGGGCTGCTGGAGCGAGACCGAGTATTTCGACACCGCGTCCGGATGGCACGCGACCGCGCGGGACGGCGGCTTCGAACTGTTTCAGGGCGAACAGAACCATGGTGCGGTGACGACGCCGATGGCCGGACTGCACAATCGCAGCAATGCGCTGGCGGCGATCGCGGCGGCCGCGCATGTCGGCGTCCCGCCGCGTCAGTCGGCCGACGCGCTGAGCCGGTTCCGCAACACCCGCCGGCGGCTGGAACTGCGTGGCCAGGTCCGCGGCGTGCAGGTGTTCGACGATTTCGCGCACCACCCCACGGCGATCCGTGTGACCGTCGACGCCCTGCTCCGGCAGGCCGGCGGGCGAGTGCTGGCCGTGCTCGAGCCGCGCTCCAATACCATGCGTCTGGGTTCGCACCAGGCCGAACTTTCCGATTCACTGAGCCAGGCCGACGCCTGTTTCGTCTACGCCCGACCGGACCTGAAATGGAACGCGCAGGCGGCGTTGGCTTCGCTGGCGGACAAGCTGCACGTGGCCGCTACGCTGGACCAACTCGTTGCGGCCGTCGTGCATGAAGCGCGCCCGACAGACCGCATACTCGTCATGAGCAACGGCGATTTCGGTGGTGTGCATCAAAAGCTGCTGGACGCCCTTTCGACTTCAGGACAGACATGAGCCAACTTCCCCAACGCCAAGCCCTGCCGGACCGCGCCGAACTCGAACGCCGCCTCGGCGCCGTGCTCGACGCCGCGCGCAAGGGCGGCGCCATCGCCGCCGACGCCGGTGTATCGGTGAGCCGCGCGCTGACCGTGAACGTGCGCAATGCCGAGGTCGAATCGGTGGAGTTCCAGCGTGACCGCGACCTGTCGCTGACGGTGCATGTCGGCCAGCGCAGCGGTTCTGCCAGCACCAGCGATTTCTCCGATGCCGGCCTCGCCTCCACGGTCGACGCCGCGCTGGCGATTGCGCGCGCCTCCGGCGAGGACCCGTACTCGGGGCTCGCCGATGCCGAACTGATGGCCATGGAATTTCCGGATCTGGATCTGTTCCATCCCTGGGACATCGCGCCGGAGCAGGCCATAGAAATTGCCAGCGAATGCGAAGCCGCGGCCCGCGCCGTCGACGCACGCATCACGCGCAGCGAGGGTGCCGGCGTCGATACGCGCGAATCCGCGCAGATCTACGGCAACACCCATGGCTTCATCGGCGAACGACGCGGCACGTCCCACCAGATGAGTTGTTCGGTGATCGCCGAGGCCGACGGCATGATGCAGCGCGACTACTGGTACAGCGCTGGCCGCGTGCCCGACAAGCTCGATAGCGCGGAGTCGATCGGGCGCCGCGCCGGCGAACGCACGGTGTCGCGGCTCGGTGCCAAGTCGCTCTCCACGCGCGAGGCGCCGGTGTTGTTCGTGCCGGAGCAGGCACGTGGCCTGTTCGGGCATTTCACGTCCGGCATTTCCGGCAGTGCCCTGTACCGCAAGACCAGCTTCCTGCTCGACAAGCTTGGCGAGCAGGTGTTCTCACCGATCGTGAACCTCTCGCAGCGTCCGTTCATCAAGGCCGGTCCCAGCAGCGCCGCCTTCGACCAGGAAGGCGTCGCCACGCGTGAGCGAGAGCTGATCGAAAACGGCGTGATCCAGGGCTGGCTGCTGTCCAGCTACTCCGCACGCCGCCTGGGCTTGCAGACCACCGGCAACGCCGGCGGCACCTACAATCTGCTGGCGAAGCCCGGCGAACAGGACTTCAAGGCCCTGCTGCGCGACATGGGCGAAGGCTTCGTCGTGACCGAACTGATGGGGCAGGGCGTGAACCTCGTCACCGGCGACTATTCGCGCGGTGCCGCCGGATTCTGGGTCGAGAACGGCGAAATCGCCTTCCCGGTCCGCGAAGTCACGATCGCCGGCAATCTGCTCGACATGTTCGCCGGCATCGCCGCGATCGGCAGCGACGTCGATACCCGCGGCGGCATTCAGACCGGGTCCGTATTGATCGACAGGATGACGATCGCCGGAGGCTGATGGTCCTTCAGAAGCCGCCGGTCACCCTCAGCCGAACACCGCCGAAGTCTGTCGGCTGACGGCGGCGAGCCGGCCGTCCGGCAACCACAGGCGGGCGTCCGCCTGGGTATAGCCATCGGCCGCGCCTTGCGTCTGCACTGCGTAGAACCACCAGCCGTCCGGCGGCACGGCTTCGCCCGGTGTCACCAGATCAATAGCCCAACTCAACGAGCTGGCCGGCGCGGGCTTGCTCAGCATCGGCAGGACGCCGGCGGGCCAGGCGTCCAGCAGGCCGATCATCCAGACGTCGCTCCAGCGTGCGGCTAGCTCCCGAAATTTCAGCCAGCCGCTGAAGTCCGGCTCCTTCGCGCCTGAGAGCGGTAAGTTGCCGCTGGCCCAGCGCATGTCGAAGTGCTGCAGGAAGGTAGGCACCACACCGGGAATATATGGGGTGGACCGCAGCTGCTCGGGTGCCACGACTTCCGGACGTGGCACGCCGGGGATGTGGATCGTTGAGACTCTGGGCGCGCCGAAACTGGCAGTGGCGGTGGCGCAGACCAAACCAGCCTGGACCAGGCGGGCACTCATCAGCGTGACCGAACCACCGACGCGCAGGGTCTCAACGCACAGCTGGGCTTCCTGTGGCGCAGCCGGCGCCACGAAGGTGACCTGAACGGAGCGCAGTAGGCGCTCGGTGTCAACATGGCTTTGCATACCTTGGAGCATCAGCGCGGCCACCAATCCACCGTAGGTGGCGCGGCCCTGCGCCCAGTCGGCAGTGAGTTGGATGGACTGCTTCGGGACAGCCGATATCGGTTCGAGGAAGGCAGAAAATGGCGTCAAGACCGACACTCCGCGGAAAGGTTTGCGGCGATTATCCCGCCGGGGAGCCGGTTGCGTTCGGGTTTTTTCGTGCGTGCCTGCCCAGACCTCGATCTGTCGAAACGCAGCACCGGCAATGTGCGTCAATGATCAGCCCAAGCCTGATCGTGGTGCGGACCAGCGGCTCAGTCTGAGCGAGGCCGGTAAGGCGCACTTCCGGCGCCTGGGCGTGATCGCGCAAAGCCATGTCGCGGACTACGAGCTTGCGATTTCGGGAGACGGTGGCGGAATTCTGGTCGCCACCGATGATGCTTCCGCTGGCGGCACGGTGTTCGAGCGTGCCGATCGCCTCAGTCCGTAGCGGCGTTCACGACCGCCACTGCACGAACTGATCGAGCGGCAGCCGGCGCGAGCGCAGGCGATTGACCGGCGCGTCCGGATCGGCGTGGCCAATCGCCATGCCGCAAAACAGCATCCATTCCTCGGGCGGCGAGAGCTGCGCGGCGACTTCGCGGTGATAGACCGACCAGCATTCCTGCGCGCAGCTGTCGAGCCCGCGCTCGCGCAGCAACAGCATCACGGTTTGCAGGTACATGCCCAGGTCCGACCATTGCGGCGGCCCCATGCCGCGATCGACGTAGCAGAACAGGGCGACCGGGGCGCCAAAGAAGCGGTAGTTGTTGGCGAACTGTTGCAGACGGCCGGCCTTGTCCGCGCGTGCGATGCCGAGTTCGGCGTACATCGCCTCGCCCACGGCGTAACGCTCGCTGCGGTACGGCTCGCCGAGCGGTGAGGGATAGACCTCGTAGTCCAATGGCAGGTCGGGTGTCGGACGCGTGTTCAACCGCCGCTGCATCGCGTCCTTGAGGCGTGACAGTGCATCGCCGCTGAGCACGTACAGGCGCCAGGGCTGGAGGTTGCCGCCGGAGGGTGCGCGGGCGGCGCGCTCCAGTACCTCGCGCAACATTCCGAGGTCCACAGGCTGGTCCAGAAAGGCGCGCACGCTGCGCCGGCTGTCGACGGCTTCGCTGACGTTCATTGATGATGCTCCAGGATGTTCAGTCAAGCGTTTCGAGCCGGCCGCGCCGCTGTGCCAGCTCGCAGAAGAAGTCCACGTATTGCGCGTGTCCACCGGGAAAGATTGCATCCAGCTTCAGAGGATCTTCCGGATCACTGATGCCTTGCAGGGCCGGCCACGGAAACCGGTCGGGATCGGTGTCGCGATTGCGGAGCAGCGCAGCGTCAATACCCGGACGGCGCACTTCGCCGCAACTGCTGTCGATGTAGATCACGGTGTTATCGGTGTCGAAGCGATCGCCCAATTGCTGGACCAGCGTGAGGAATCCGCGATCGCTGCCGCCGCGCAAATGCTCGGTGCGTCCGGCGAGTACCTGAGCGTGGGAGCTGACGGTATCGCCCACGCCGACGATGCGCGGCATGGACGCCGGATCGAAGTGATCCTGTGCGAGCTTGAGCAGCGCGACAGGGTCACGGGGCGCCTGTCGGGCGTTGAAGTGTTCGCCCAGCGGGTAGCGGCCGGTGTGCTGTCGGTAGTAATGGTTGAGGATCACCAGCACGCCGACTTCCTTGATCGCGCCCTTGAGCATGAACTGGAAGTCGGTGGTGCCGGCATCGTCGCCGTCGCTGTACTTGACGCGTTCCTGGCCATCGTCGCCGCGCCCGAGGTTGGGGGCGTAGTGCACGAAGAAGGAATCTCGCAACCCGGCCTCCGTCGCCTGCAGCAGCAGTTCGCTCATGAAACCGGCCGTGGCTTCCTGTGTCTGCCGGTAGAGACCCGGTCTGTCCGCAAAGTGGTGATAGAGGCCGTTGATGTTGGCGGTTGGCGAGGCCAGGTTGTCGAGGACGCAGGAGCCGACCAAGGCTTCGATTTCGTTGGTCGGCAATGCGTAGGGCGCCTTGCCCAGCAAGGTCCGCAGGAACTGTTCGGTCTTGTGCGGCACGGCGCGCAGGAAATCCAGTTCGGCCTCGCTGACGCCGGGATGCGAGACATGGCCGTAACGGTTCTGCAGTTGCACGCCGCCGGCGGCGAGGCCGGGCAGGTAGAAACCCTGTTCACGCGGATGTTCGGGCGGATCGAAGGCCTGCTCGACGATGCCGTTGACGCCGCGTTTGCCGATGTGCTCGCCATTGGTCAATACGTAGAAGTGGCCGGCGAGCGTCTGTGTGGCCTCGACATAGCGACGCTCGATGCGACGCGTCAGCGGATCGCGCACCAGGCTCATGCAGACCCCGTCGAGGTCCTGGATGACCAGCAGGTTTTCGGTGGCGGCGAGCGATTCGAGCAGGCCGGCGTGATCGAGGGAATAGGCTTCGGTCTTGTGGCGCATGCTGCGTATGGTAACGCTGGGCGGGCGGTGCTTGAGATCGCGAAAGGCGTTTGGGTTCGCGCATAGACGCAAGGAAAGGCAATAGCTCGCCGGTAGGGTGGGCAAAGGCCGTAGGCCGTGCCCACGCGGAGGTGTCTGTTTGGCCATTTTGTGGGCACGCTGCGCTTTGCCCACCCTACCTACGAGTCGTTCTTTGCGTCTTTGCGCGAAACCCGTTGTCAGGCCTCCAGTTGCTCCGAAACCTCCAGCCACTGTTCCTCGACCTCGCCGAGCTGTTTGCCGAGCGCACCCTGTTCCTGAACCAGCTTGGACAGGCGGTCGCGCTGCGCGTCTTCGTACAGCGCGGGATCGGCGAGCGCCGACTCGATTTCGGCGAGCCGCTTGGACAGCTTCTGCATGTCCTGGTCGAGTTTGCGCTGCCGGTCGCGCAGCGGCTTGGTTTCCTGACGTCGTTCGGCGGCGCTGCGACGCTGGTCGCGCGCGGACGGACCGCTGTCTTCGGCGGCGTTGCTGTCGGGCGCGCGATGGCGACCCACCAGCCATCGTGCGTAGTCGTCGAGATCGCCGTCGAAATCCTGACAGCGTCCGTCGGCCACCAGCCACAGCTTGTCGCAGGCGGTGGACAGCAGGTGACGATCGTGCGACACCAGAATCACCGCGCCTGCGTAGGCCTGCAAGGCCAGCTCCAGGGCGTGGCGCATGTCCAGGTCCAGATGGTTGGTCGGCTCGTCCAGCAGCAGCAGATTGGGTTTGCGGTAGACCACCAGGGCCAGCGCCAGCCGCGCTTTTTCGCCGCCGGAGAACGGGGCGATCGCTTCCAGTGCGCGATCGCCGCGAAAGTTGAAGCCGCCCAGAAAGTCGCGCAGCGCCTGCTCGCTGGCTGCCGGGTCCAGACGTTTGAGGTGCAGGATCGCGGACGCGGCCGGGTCGAGCTGTTCCAGCTGGTGCTGCGCGAAGTAGCCGATCTTCAGATAGGGGTCGCGTTTGAGTTCGCCGCCCTGCGCTGCCAGTTCGCCGGCCAAGGTGCGCACCAGCGTGGACTTGCCGGCGCCGTTGGGTCCGAGCAGGCCGATGCGGTCGCCCGGCTGGATCGAACGCTTGATGCCGCCGAGGATGGGCTTGTCGGCGTAGCCGGCGCGCACGCCGTCGAGCTGGATCATCGGCGAGGGTAGCCGTTCCGGCGTCGGAAACTCGAAGCTGAATTCGGAGTCCAGATGCGCCGGCGCGGCCAGCGTCATCTTCTCGATCATCTTGATGCGGGCCTGCGCCTGGCGGGCCTTGGTGGCCTGGGCACGAAAGCGGTCGACGAAGGATTGCAGGTGCGCCATGCGGCGCGACTGCTGCTCGTAGGCGGCGCCCTGCTGCGCCAGTTTCTCTGCGCGCAGGCGTTCGAACTGCGAGTAGTTTCCGCTGTAGAGTACGGCGCCGCCGCCTTCCAGGTGCAGGGTGTGCGAGCACACCGCGTCCAGGAATTCACGGTCGTGCGAGATCAGCAGCAGCGTGCCGGGATAGTGGATCAGCCAGTCCTGCAACCAGATCACGGCATCGAGGTCGAGGTGGTTGGTGGGCTCGTCGAGCAGCAGCAGTTCGGAGCGGCACATCAGCGCCCGGGCCAGATTGAGGCGCATGCGCCAGCCGCCGGAGAAGTCGGCGACCGCTTGTTCCTGTTCGCCGCCGGAAAAGCCCAGGCCATGCAGCAGCTTGCCGGCGCGGGCGCGGGCGGCGTAACCGCCGATGGCGTTGAGCCGGTCGTGGCAGTGGGCGATGGCATTGATGTCGTGGCCGGCTTCCGCCTCGGCGAGAGTGCGTTCGAGCATGCGCAGTTCGGCATCGCCATCCAGCACATAGTCGATGGCCGGCAGCGGCAGCGCCGGCGTTTCCTGCGCGACCGATGCGATCTCGATGTTTTTCGGCAGCGAGACCTCCCCGCGATCGGTGGCGAGCTGTCCCAGCACCAGCGCGAACAGGCTGGATTTTCCGGTGCCGTTTCTGCCGACTACACCGAGCTTCCAGCCGGGATAGATCGTCAGTGAGACGTCGTCGAGCAGCTTGCGCGGGCCGCGGCGCAAGGCGACGTTGGTGAAATTGAGCATGCGCGCAGTGTAGTGCCAGACGCGGCCGTCGTACGTGTCTGGCTGCGATCCCGGTACTTCCCACGTCGCGCACCCCCGGTAAACCGCCGGCTCGAATGTGACTCCCGCAGGACGAAAATCCGGAAGCTGGCGCAATCAACCTGCTGAAACAATCTCTGCGTGGTGCGTCCGCCCTACTGGACGTGTCGCTCGTCCGCGGGTGGCGGCTGATACTGATACACCCAGGTCTCGGTCAGCGGCTGATCGCCGAGCTTGAGGTAGACGCGCAGATCGATCGGCTCCATGGAATCGTCCGGTACCAGATCGAACATCGCGCGCCGGCCGCGAATCTCGTGCAGCGGCCGCGCGGAAGTGATCTCGATGCGTCCGCGCGAGGCGGTGATCACCGGCACGACCTTGGCATCCGGGCCGATCATGTCGAGCACACCGCCGGAAAAGTCGATCGCGAAACGCCAGGAGAAGTACTTGCGCGGCTGGCCGACGACGCCGCCGATGCCGGTGCGTGTGGCTTGCGTGGTCGCCAGTTCATACGGGACGTCCGGCGGCGTTTCGCCCCAGTTGAGGCGATAGGACAGCAAGTGCTCCTCGCCCGGCGCAAACGGTGCTTCCGGATTCCAGAAGGCGACGATGTTGTCGAAGGTTTCGTCGATGGTCGGGATCTCCACCAGCATCACCGCGCCCTTGCCCCACTCGCCGCGCGGCTGCACCCAGACGCTCGGACGCTTCTCGTAGAACACGCCGTCGTCCTGGTAGTTGGCGAAATCGCGATCGCGTTGCAGCAGGCCGAAGCCTTTCGGATTCTCGTCGAGAAACGAGTTGATGCGCAGATGGCGCGGATTCGCCAGCGGCCGCCACAGCCATTCGCCATTGCCGCGCCACATTGCGAGCCCATCGGTGTCATGGATTTCCGGGCGCCAGTCATTGGCCATGCGCCGGTCGTTTTCTCCGGTCTGATACATGCTGGTCAGCGGTGCGATGCCGAGCCGTTCGATCGGTTTTCGCGGATACAGCGCCACGTCGATGTCCATGACCATGTTGCGGCCCGGATGCAGATCGAACACGTAGGCGCCGGTGGTGCTCGGCGAGTCCAGCAGGGCGTAGACCCGCAGGTGCGTGGCGCCGTCCGCCGGGCGTTCCAGCCAGTAGGCCGAGAACAGCGGGAATTCCTCGGGGCGGTCCATGCCGGTGTCGATGGCGAGCCCGCGCGCGGACATGCCGTACTGCATCTTCTCGCCGACGGCGCGGAAATAGCTGGCGCCGAGAAACGCGGCGAGGTCGAGATTGAAGTTGGTGTGGAACTGGATGCGGAAGCCGGCATAGCCGAGATCGGCTGGCAGATCGCCGAGCGGTGCGTCACCGTCGTATTCGAAATAGTCGCGGTCGTAACCGATCTGCTGGGCCTCGCCGTCGACCACCTCGTACATGTGCACGGGAGTCTTGAAGAACAGCCCCAGATGGAACAGCTGCGCGCGAAACGCGCTTTCGTCGGTGTTCCACAGTGATTTTTCAGGGCGGAAGCGGATCGACTGATAGTCGTCCCAGGACAGCTTGCCGAGGGACTCCGGGAGTTCGTCCTCATGCGATTCGAAAGGGCGCGCTGCCAGATCGCGGGCGTGGCCCTTGAGCCAGGCGTAGTCGAACGGCTTCTTCTCGCCGATCGGGCGAGCGCCGGCCTGACCGGACAGCAGCAAGGCCGGCGCTGGCAGGCCATAGGCCGCAAGCGTCATTGCCGATTTCAGCACGGTACGTCGGTCCATCGATGGGGCTCCGGGCGCGAAACTTGGGGTGGGTTCAGGCTTGCTGGGGGCGACGGCGAACCAGACCTTCTTGCGCGGCGCTGGCCACGAGCCGGCCCTCGCGGTCGTAGAACAGGCCGCGCGCGAAGCCGCGCGAGCCATGCGCGGACGGCGAGTCCATCGTGTACAGCAACCAGTCGTCGATGCGCAGCGGTCGGTGGAACCACAGGGCGTGATCGAGCGAGGCGACCTGCACCTCTCCCGAAAAGCCGAAATGGCCATACGGCCGCAGGGCAGTCCCGATCAGGTGGAAGTCCGAGGCGTAGGCGAGGATGCAGGCATGCAGCACCGGGTCGTCCGGCAGTTTGCCGGCGGCACGCAGCCACACCGATTGCATGGGCTCGCGTGGCTCGTTGATCCTGGCCGGGTCCAGCGGCTGCACGTGCCGGATCTCGATCGGCATCGGGCGCAGAAACGCCTCGCGCGACTGTTCCGGGATGCTGTCGCTTTGACTGACCAGGGCCACGCGCAGTTCGTGTTCGTCCGACAGCTTGTCGGGCTGCGGAACATTGGGCATCTCGAAGGCGTGCTCGAACCCGTCTTCGGCGAGGTGGAAGGAGGTGATCATCGACAGGATCACCTCGCCGTGCTGGATCGCCTGTACGCGTCGGGTGGCGAAACTCCGGCCATCCCGTACCCGGTCCACTTCATAGACGATCGGATGCGTCATGTCGCCGGGTCTGAGGAAGTAGGCATGCAGCGAATGCGGCGCCCGTGTGGTATCGACGGTGCGGCTTGCTGCGACCAGCGCCTGGCTGATGACCTGTCCGCCGAACACGCTATGCCCGCCCAGATCGCGCGACAGCCCGCGGAACAGGTTGCGCTCCAGCGCTTCGAGGTCGAGCAGTTCGACGAGTTCCCTGAGAACTTGGTTCATGGCTTTTCTATGTTGTTGCGAATTCGATGAATCAGCGCGGAACGCGCTCCCATCCCACGGCGCGGGGCGTGGGCAAGGCGACTTCTTCCACCGGTTCCGGCTGCAGCGTGACGTGTTCGACACCGAAGCCTTCGTCCAGGCGCACGCGCAGGGCTTCCAGGATCGGTGGCCATTTTCTCAGGTCGCGCAGCACGACGTGGGCCGATAATGCGATTCGGTCGGAATTGACCTGCCACACGTGCAGGTCGTGAACCCCCATGACACCCGGTGTTTCGGCCATGGCCTTGCCGATTGCGGCGATGTCCAGATGGCGCGGTACGCCCTCCATGACCACATGCAGCGCGTCACGCAGCAGGCCGATGCTGGCAAACACGATCAGTACACAGATCAGCAGCGACAGGATCGGGTCGATCGGTGTCCAGCCGGTCAGCCAGATCACCACGCCGGCTGCGACGGCGGCGATGGAGCCGAACAGATCGCCCATCACGTGCAGGACGGCGCCGCGCGTATTGAGGTTCTGATGGCTGTGCGAGAGCGTGCGCAGCACCACGAGGTTGACCATCAGGCCAATGGCCGCGACGCCGATCACCGCCAGGCCCTGCACCGCCACCGGCTCGCGCAGACGCTCGATCGCGTGGTAGACGATGCTGCCGACGATCAGCAGCATCGTCAGCGCTGACAGCAGCGCGGCCACGACTTCGGCGCGGCCGTGGCCCCAGGTGTGATTGTGGTCGGCGGGACGGCGCGCCAAGCGGGCCGCGACCCAGGCCATCAGCAGGCTGCCCGAGTCCGTGACCATGTGTCCGGCGTCACCGATCAGCGCCAGCGAGCCGGCCCACCAGCCCGTGACCGCTTCGACGGCGGCGAAGGCGAGGGTGATCCACACCGCGGTCGACAGCGCTGCGCCAGCGCTGTGGTCGTGGCTGTGGTGTTCGTGTTCATACATGGGTACATGATAGGCCGCGACGCGCTTGCGCGATAATGGCCGCCTCGATTCGAATTCCTTAGCCGAGAAGCCGCAAGCCATCATGGCGCATCGTCCCCGCCTGCCCCAACTGCCCGCGTTGGAGGCCTTGCCTGCGCTGCGCGAGGCGCTGGCACGGCAGGGTCGTGCCGTGTTCGCGGCGCCACCGGGGTCCGGCAAGACCACCTTGTTGCCGCTGGCGCTGCTCGACGAGCCGTGGCTGCGCGGCCGACGCATCCTCATGCTGGAGCCGCGGCGCGTGGCGGCGCGCGCCAGCGCCGCACGCATGGCGGCCCTGTTAGGTGAAGCGCTTGGCGGCACCGTGGGCTACCGCATTCGATTCGAGCGGCGCGTATCCGCGAAAACCCGGATCGAGGTGATCACCGAAGGCTTGCTGACGCGGCGTCTGCAGGCCGATCCGGAACTGCCCGGTGTCGGTCTGGTGATCTTCGACGAGTTTCATGAGCGCAGTCTGGACGTCGATCTGGCTTTGGCGCTGACGCTGGATGCGCGCGCCGCAATCAATCCTGAACTGCGTGTGCTGGTGATGTCCGCGACGCTGGACACGGCGCGGGTCGCCGCGCTGTTGGACGAGGCGCCGCTGGTCGAGGCCGGCGGCCGGCAGTTTCCGGTGGAACTGCGTTACCGACCGACCGCGCCCGGCGCGGATCTGGGTGAATCCGTGGCGGCCGTGGCGTGCACGGCTCTGGACCGATCGAGCGGCGATGTGCTCGCGTTTCTGCCGGGCGCGCGCGAAATCCAGCGCGCGCGCCGACGTCTGGAGGCTGCCTCCGTGGACGCCCTGATCTGCCCGCTGTACGGCGAACTGTCGAGCGCCGAGCAGGATGTCGCGTTGCAGCCTGCGGCCGGTGGCGGGCGCAAGATCATTCTCGCCACCAACATCGCGCAAACCAGCCTGACGGTGGAAGGTGTCAACACAGTCGTCGATGGCGGCTATGCCCGCGTCGCACGCTTCGATCTCGGCTCCGGAGCCAATCGTCTCGAAACCTTGCGGATCTCGCGCGCCTCGGCCGAGCAGCGCGCTGGCCGCGCGGGACGTCTCGGCCCCGGTGTGGCCTGGCGGCTGTGGAGCGCCGATCAGCACGCAGCGCTTCCCGCGCACGATACGCCCGAAATTCTCAGCGCCGACCTCAGCCGCTTTGCCTTGGAGCTGGCGGCCTGGGGTGTGTCCGATCCGGCGCGTCTGCCCTGGCTGGACGGGCCGTCAGCGGTGCGCTGGAATTACGCGCGGGAACTGCTCGAACGACTCGGCGCGATCGACACCGACGGGCGGATCACGCCGCAGGGCCGGCGCCTGCTGGCGGTGCCGGCGGCGCCGCGCCTCGCCCATATGCTGCATGCAAGCCCGGATCGCGCGACTGCGGCCTGGGTGGCCGCACTGCTGGACGGCCGCGGCGCCGGCCCGGTCGATCTCGAACTGCGCTTGCGCGAAGCGCAGCACGGGCCGGGCAGCGCCCGCCTGCGCGACGGCGTCCGCCAGTTGATGCGGCAGGGCGAGGCCGGCGCGGGTCCGGATGATCGTCCGAATCCCGCCTGGCTGGGGCTGACGGTGGCTCAGGCCTTTCCGGAGCGCATCGCGCGTCGGCGCGAGGCTCAGGACGGGGTGTTCCTGTGTGCCGACGGCGCCGAGGCGCGGTTGCCGGCCGGCGATGCACTGGCACGCACGGACTGGTTGGCCATCGCGCACTGGGATCCGGCGCCACCGCGTCGGATTCGCCTGGCGGCGATCTTGAACGAGGTCGATGCGCGTTCGGCGCTGCCGCCAGCGCGGACCCGCGCGGTTTATTGGGATGTGGCAGCGCAGGCGGTGGTCGCCGAAGAACGGGAATTGCTGGGTGCGATCGTGCTGAGCGCGAAGCCGCTCGGCGGGGCCGCTGGTAATGAGATGGGTGCGGCGATGGTCGAGGGCATCCGCCGCCTCGGAATCGACTGCCTGCCCTGGACCGAGGCCTCACGGCAATGGCAGGCGCGTGTGGAAAGTCTGCGGCGCTGGCGCCCCGATGAGGATTGGCCGATGGTCGACGACGCCAGTCTGCTGGATTCGCTGGACGACTGGCTGCTGCCGTATCTGTCCGGCATGAGCCGGCGCGAGCATCTGGCGCGGCTGGATCTGCGGACGATACTGGAATCACGGCTCGACTACTCGATGCAGCAGGCCTTGCTGCGACTGGCGCCCACCGGCATCCCGGTTCCGAGCGGTTCCCGTCCTGGCCTCGAATACTTCGCCGATGGGGCCTCGCCGGTGCTGGCCGTCAAGCTTCAGGAAATGTTCGGCGGCACCGAAACCCCGCGGGTCAATGACGGGCGCACACCTGTGAGCCTGCACCTGCTGTCGCCCGCAAGGCGGCCGGTCGCGGTCACGCAGGACCTCGCGGGCTTCTGGCTCGGCGCCTATCACGACGTGCGCAAGGATCTGCGTGGTCGCTACCCCAGACACCCCTGGCCGGAAGACCCCTTGGCCGCGAACCCGACGGCGCGTGCCAAGCCGCGCGGCACCTGAGCACGCCCTGGTTTCGATTTGTCATCGAAATTTCCTTGACGGGCGGCCCCTCGGTCACGAGAATACGCGGCTCGCTCGGCCCGGCCGGTTGCGAAAACCCCGAAAGCCGAACGGGGAGGGGTACTCAAGCGGTCAACGAGGGCAGACTGTAAATCTGCTGGCTTATGCCTACGTAGGTTCGAATCCTACCCCCTCCACCATCCTGTTCCGCGCCGTGCGCGACACAGGTCGGAACCTCGCGGTTGAGAGCGGTTGGCGTAGGCGGGAGTAGTTCAATGGTAGAACCTCAGCCTTCCAAGCTGATGATGCGGGTTCGATCCCCGTCTCCCGCTCCAAGTCGAACCGGGCGAGGACAAGCGTTTCAAGAGCTGCCCAGCTAGCTCAGTCGGTAGAGCACACCCTTGGTAAGGGTGAGGTCACAGGTTCGAATCCTGTGCTGGGCACCAGAATTGAGGTGGATGAATTCCACCAAGGCTGGAGAGATCAGGATTCGGACCTGTGACCTCCAATCAGTGCATCGCACAGCGATGGCGAGCGGAGCGAGCAATCGCAAGTTCGAATCCTGTGCTGGGCACCAGTGTGAGGTGGATGAATTCCACCAAGGCTGGAGAGATCAGGATTCGGACCTGTGACCTCCAATCAGTGCATCGCATGGCGATGGCGAGCGAAGCGAGCGATCGCAAGTTCGAATCCTGTGCTGGGCACCAGCGTGAGGTGGAGTGATCCACCAGGGCTGGAGGCTTCGGGTTCGGCCCGGCCTTCCGCTTGAAGTACAAAGTGGAGATTCTGCGACTCCGGAACCAATCGGGCGCTCGCGAAGTCCACTACAACCAGTTCCGCCACAACGGCGGTTTTTCCGACCCGCGATGAGACTCCATCGGCGGGTGGTTTCTTTGGCTAAGAAAATAAGGACGGAGCGTCCCGATGGCAAAAGAGAAGTTCGAGCGCACGAAGCCGCACGTGAACGTCGGCACGATCGGTCACGTGGACCACGGAAAGACGACGCTGACGGCGGCGTTGACGGTGTGTCAGGCGAAGAAGTTTGGCGGCATGACGCGCGCCTACGACCAGATCGACAACGCGCCGGAAGAAAAGGCCCGTGGTATCACGATCGCGACCTCGCACGTCGAGTACGAATCGGCGGCGCGTCACTACGCGCACGTCGACTGCCCGGGACACGCCGACTACGTCAAGAACATGATCACCGGTGCCGCGCAGATGGACGGCGCGATCCTGGTGTGCTCCGCGGCGGACGGCCCCATGCCGCAGACGCGCGAACACATTCTGCTGGCCCGTCAGGTCGGCGTGCCGTACATCGTCGTGTACCTGAACAAGGCCGACATGGTGGACGACGCCGAACTGCTCGAACTGGTCGAAATGGAAGTGCGCGACCTGCTGAGCCAGTACGAATTCCCGGGCGACGACACCCCGATCATCGTCGGCAGCGCGCTCAAGGCGCTGGAAGGCGACGAGAGCGACATCGGCGCCCCGTCGATCGACAAGCTGATCGAAGCACTCGACACCTGGATTCCGGAACCGGAACGCGCGATTGACGGCGCCTTCCTGATGCCGGTCGAAGACGTGTTCTCGATCTCCGGTCGCGGCACCGTCGCCACCGGTCGTATCGAGCGCGGCATCGTCAAGGTCGGTGAGGAAATCGAGATCGTCGGCATCAAGCCGACCGTCAAGACCACCGTCACCGGTGTTGAAATGTTCCGCAAGCTGCTCGACCAGGGCCAGGCCGGTGACAATGTCGGCGTGCTGCTGCGCGGCACCAAGCGAGACGACATCGAACGCGGCCAGGTGCTGGCCAAGCCGGGCAGCATCAACCCGCACACCAAGTTCGAGGCCGAGGTGTACGTGCTGAAGAAGGAAGAGGGTGGTCGTCACACCCCGTTCTTCAACGGCTACCGCCCGCAGTTCTACTTCCGTACGACCGACGTGACCGGCAACTGCACGCTGGCCGAAGGTACGGAAATGGTGATGCCGGGCGACAACGTGAACATGGCGGTGGAGCTGATTGCTCCGATCGCGATGGAAGACGGCCTGCGCTTCGCGATTCGCGAAGGCGGCCGTACCGTTGGCGCCGGCGTCGTCGCCAAGATCCTGCAGTA